>JAUNXT010000060.1 GCA_030539655.1 Methanocorpusculum sp. | reverse complement strand
CGTCCGCATCAGACTCTTTTCTCCCGAAGGCACAAAGACCGCAGCGGTTTTTGCAGATGTTTGTTACATGGATGTTCATGTTCCTGACATAGGTCACGATGTCCCCGCATTTTTTCTCCCGAAGGGCATCTGCCGCGGCTGCTGTCTTCCAGATATCGGCGCCGCGAAGACTTAGGAGATACACGGCCTCCTCTTCGGTCATGCGGGCCCCTCCCAGCACGTCAGAGAGGATTGTGTCAGTCTTTTTTGAATCTGCGGCCATACCTTATCTCACTTTTTCCCAGCCGGTTTCTTCCCGTCTTTTCCGCATTTTCCGTTCTTCCGCTCCTCACTGCGTTTTTCCGCCCTTCCTGCAGCAGCTTTCCCCTTCTTCTTTGCGACGATTTTTACGATGACCTCAATTACAATAATGATTCCAATAGCTATCAGAATACTCCAGAGCAGATTCAGCGGAACCCAGCCTATGAACGGGACTGCAAAGAGTGCTTTTCCGACAATCCATTCATCCTTAACCGGCTCCACCCGTCCATAGCGGGCGAAATATCCTTTCTGGTCGGGCATGGAGTTCGTGACAGGGTTGTCCCCTTTGGTGATGACACCTCCGTGTGCCGCATCTCCGGTAAAGCCCCATTTGGAGGATGCCGCCTCTTCAGCGGTAATCCGCGTTATCGCCCGATGTATTATTGGTGTAACATTTGTCACCCCGTTTGGCTGATAGACGATGACATTCCCGTATCCGTTAAATACGGGGTCTGCACCGGATGCGAGGGCTTCTTCCTGCGTCTGCCAGCCGCCGTAGCGTGACTCTTCGACAACAAATGCCAAAGCGTATGTGGGGATGTTCGGCTCCATACTGCCTGACTCAACCGCAACGAGCGCAGGCCAGGTCCCGGAGACCGCAAAGAGCACAAGACCGATGACGGCTACAATCAGCAGAACGATGATGACGTCGCGGATAATTTCGCCTGCCTGGGTTTTCGGGTGCAGAATATCTTTGAATGACATAAATACTGTTATCTTTATTTATTTTGAAAGTATTTCTCTTTTCCTTTCGGAGGTCGGGGCTCCTGCCCTGTCATGTCACTGACCAATACAGCAACCACGATATCATGCACACCGTCAGTTACAACACGTCACTTACAACAATGATACAGAACAGGGGCTGAACAGTTAAAAAAAAAGATAGTTCTAGGAGTTAAGCAGACTTATCAGTCTTCCTTTCCCGGATAACGAACAGAAGTACCGCAACAACCGCTGTCACAATTCCGAGGACCAGATACATCCCGGCGTATCCGGAGGTAACGGCAAGAAGCCCTGTGGTGATAAAGGTTGAGATAAACATTCCGCTGTATGTGACAGCAGACATACCCCCCATAATCTTTCCGCGGATTCTTTCAGAGGTGATTGCTGCAAGCCACTGGGCTGCAATCGGGGAACCAAGCCCCACGCCGAATCCCACGACAGCAACACCGAGACCCACAATCACGATATTGAGTGCCGTGCTGATGATAAGAAGACCTGCCGCACCAAACGCCATCATAAGAGCGAGTCTCGTCTGATAGGATACGCGGCAGAAGAACGGATACACAAATCCTCCAAGGGCACCGAAAAGACCGGTAAGCCCCACAATTAAAGCACTGACCCACGGCTCGACCCCGGCTATTTCGTTTAAGAGGTAGGGGACTTTTGTGGAGATGGCGTAGAGAAGAACCATCGAGTAGGCAAGTACCAGGTAGATGAGGAGGACCGTCCGGATGGTCTTTTTGCGGGACACCGGGGCTTCGTCATTGAGTTTGCAGAACGTGCCGTCTGCCGGTTCGGGGTCTTTGATGAAGAGCGCAACTCCCGGGACGATTAACAGGCAGATGAAGTAGATTAAAAATGCTACTCTCCAAGAGACTCCTGCGAGGCATCCGCAGGCAAGTCCCATGATCATGCCGCCAAGACCCATGGTTCCTGCAAACAGCCCGAGGTTTCGTGCCTGTTCCTTTCCCTGATAGTATCTGGTGAGAAGTACTGTTACCATCGGCATAATGCCCGCCATGGCGATGCCGAGAAGGACACGCGTTACGAGAATCGCGGGGACGCTGTTCACAAAGAAGGCTGTCCCTCCTGCGAGACTGAAGAGGGTGATGCCGCAGACAAGGACCTTCTTTGGCCCTATCCTGTCTGCCAGGGCTCCCGTGAAGAATCCGGCAAGTGCTGTTGCAAGCGGAGGGAGGGTCACGATGAGTGATATTACGCTTTCCGGAACGTCAGGGAATGCTTCGCTGATGAGCGGGAGAACCGATGATACTGCTGCTGCCCCAAGGAGGGAGGGGACTGCTGCGAGCAGCAGGAAGATGAGTGTTTTTTTCGTCGGCACAAACGTCTTTTTTGAACCGGCGGTGTCGATGTTTTGCATTGTGCCATTTAGGTAAGTCCCAATCGTATAAAAGTATCAAAGAAAAGGGAATGGATTGTTCAGATAATTTTTGCAAGTCAGATGGTTTGTAGAAATGATAAGATTACTCCTCCATCGCTTCTGTTCTTGCTCGAAAATGATTGGAAAAAATCATCAACTGGTAAGTAAAACCACCCTGAAAAATGAGGATATAATTATGCATCAGATGCGGGAATTACACCCCGCATCCGCCGCCCGACCCGTCATGCTTCCCGCTGCATCCTCCGCCGCAGGAAAAACCGCCCTGAACATCTTTTCCAAGAAGCCCCACTGCATCCGCCCTGCAGCGCTGACAGTGTCGCATCTGCCGCACATACGGGGAGCAGCGTTCATGCATAAGTGCCTTCTCCTGAGCTGTCGGAGGCACAATATCCTTAAACTTATACTGCGGAATCAGCGGGATAATATTAAAGTTAAACACACCCATCGCACCGACCTTCTTTGCAATCTCCGGGATATGTTCGTCATTTACCCCCGGAATATAGACCGTATTAATTTTTACAAGCATCCCTCGCTTTACCGCCTCTTCGACTCCTTTCATCTGATTCTTCAAAAGAAGCTCTGCCGCCTCCCGTCCGGTGTACTTTTTTCCCCCGTATTCGACAAATGAATATACCTTCTCACCAATCGCCGCATCGATGGCATTTAAGGTCACCGTGATATTCCTGACATTATATGCTGCGAGTTCCTCAATCTTATCCGGAAGAAGAAGACCGTTTGTACTGATACAGAGAATTGTCTCCGGATACTTTTCATGGACTTTTTTCAGCGTCTCAAACGTTTCCTGATTTGCGAGAGGGTCGCCAGGTCCCGCAATTCCCACGACTTTGATGTGTTTCATCTTCGATACAACCTCATCGATGCGGGATACGGCCTCATCAGGGGTTAAAATCTCGCTTGCAACCCCCGGACGCGACTCATTCACACAGTCAAAGTCACGCACACAGTAGTTGCACTGGATGTTGCATTTTGGAGCGACCGCGACATGGCATCGTCCGAAAAGATGCTTTGCATCCTGACTGAAACAGGGGTGCTCCTGAATCCGGCGCAGGGTATCCGGATCATATGGCAGGTTCTCTTCAGCATTATTCATAATTATCATTTGGTGTTTCTTCTATTTAACAAAATGTATCTGAGCAGGTATTCCGATGAATGTTCCGGTGTATGTGCCGGAAAATCCATGGG
>JAUNXT010000059.1 GCA_030539655.1 Methanocorpusculum sp. | reverse complement strand
TATTGTATTGTAAGTATTGTTTTGTTTGTTCTTTTGTTATTCTTGCCGCAACAGATGCTGCTGTATTTTCGGTCTGTGGAACTGACTGTATGGTATGGGAACTGCGCGCGGTTTGTCGTGGCTGTATCAAATTATGTAGAAAAAAACCTTTTTGGCAAGACATTATGGTATTGATGCAAAACTCCTCCTCTTCAGGCATTGGGCAGAATGACGCTGTCTGCATATTACCACGAACTGAAGTCATATATCCTCATCTGTCTTATTAATGAGTAATGGACACCATAACTATAGATCTCGGAACTGAAGGACTCACCGTATCAAGTACATTTTCCGGAGGCAACATCTCCCCTCGCATTACTTTACGCGGCATCGACAAAGACATGGAATATGTCTGTCTTATTGTGCAGAACAAATCCGGAAACGATTCCATCAAATGTATCTGGTCAATCTGGAACATCCCGTCTGTCGGGTACATCCCTCCGGGATTTGATGCAGGTGCCTACCCGAAGTTTCCGTTCCCTGCAGTACAGGGAGTAAATGATTTCGGGGAACAGGGCTGGCACGGCCCGTCGCCGGGACTTGGTGTGCGCGATAAACTCCTCTTTCAGGTGTTCGGCCGGAACGAATCTCTTTCAATTCCGCCTGAATCAACCATGGATAAGGTAATCGATGCACTTCGTGACGGAAAAACAGTTGCCTACGGAAGCCTTGAGTGCTTCTACCATGGCTGATTTTTATCAATCGAAATGCCTATAATTTACTACAGCAAATAGATAAGAGAACGCGGTAATGGTCTAATGGCATGACAGGGGCTTCCCAAGCCTCTAATCCGGGTTCGATCCCCGGTTATCGCATTTTTATGACTTCATCTGAAAATATTCTCTCTTTATCCGAACAGATTGAAAAAGCGGTTTCCGTTTTAAACCGCGACGGACTTGTTGTATATCCGACAGAAACCGTCTACGGGCTTGGAGCGGATGCACTCTCAGACACCGCAGTCATGCGTGTTTATGAGGCAAAAAAGCGTCTGCTTGGAAAACCCGTCTCTGTTGCCGTATCAGATATCGACATGATTTACGGAATCGCAGAAACTGATGAACTCGCAGAAGCCTTCATCAGCAGATTTCTGCCTGGGCCTGTCACTGTTCTCCTTCGGGCAAAATCAGTTCTTCCATCTGAGCTAACCGGAGGGACGGGAATGATTGGTATCCGCTATCCCGACCACCAGACAGCGCTCGCTCTTATTGCAGCCCTTGATTCTCCCATAACATCTACCTCTGCAAACATTTCAGGCGAAGTCTCCCCGACAACTGCGGAGATGGTAAATGTCCCGCACGATTATATGATTGACGGCGGGTCACTTCCGGGAACGCCGAGCACAGTGGTGAACCTTTCTGGGCGAAAGATTGTGCGCCCCGGGGCGATGCTTGATGAAGTGGCATCCTTCCTGAAAGAGCACATCTGATGAAAAAGACATATACTGTCTATGGGATGTCGTGCCAGGCGTGCGCCCTGAATGTTGAACGCGCCGTAAAAAAGGCAGATGATGTCACGTCCGTATCTGTAAATCTTCTCACAAACTCTATGGAGGTTGAAGCAGAGGACTCTGTTGCGCCTGAGGTGTTCGATGAACTCATTTGCGGTGCGGTAAAAAATGCAGGATACCGTGCTGAATCCGGGCGAAAAACAGTCGCCCCCGGATACGCTTCGATGAAGCGGCGGCTGATTGTATCAATTTGCTTTTTCATCCCGTTAATTATCATCTCTGTTCTTACGATGACCGGTCATTTCTTTCCGGAACTGCCGTTCATCAGTGCTGTGCTTCAGTTTGTTCTGGCTGCGTGTATCGTCTGGCTGAATCGGGCATACTTTATCCGCGGATTCCCGGCTCTTGTCCGTCTTCATCCAAACATGGATTCGCTCGTTGCAGTCGGTGCATCAGCAGCTTTTATCTACAGCGTTGTGGTAACAGCAGGTCTCCTGGGAGATTCATCGGCTATCGGCCCGCTTTATTTTACCTCTGCGGGAATGATTCTGACCTTTGTTACCATCGGAAAATATCTCGAGTCCCGCTCGAAGGAGAAAACAACAGGCGAACTCACTCATCTGCTTTCCCTGCGTCCGAAGACCGCTACCGTTTTTAGAAACGGTACTGAAGTGACGATTCCTGCATCCGGAATTTCTATTGGTGATATTGTTATTGTAAAATCCGGAGAGCGTATTCCGGCAGATGGTGTTGTAACATCCGGTTTTTCTTCGGTCGATGTTTCGATGCTTACCGGAGAAAGTCTCCCCGTTCCAAAGCGTGTGGGGGATGTTGTTCAGGAAGGATGTATCTGTCTTTATGGAAGCATCAGGTTTGCGGTGGAAAAAAATGGAGAAGATACGGTTCTTTCGCAGATTATTTCACTCGTCCGTGAGGCATCTTCATCGAAGGCGCCTGCAGCACGTCTTGCAGATACCATAAGCGGCATCTTTGTACCTGCAGTTATCTCCATCGCGGTCATTGTTTTTGCGGTCTGGATGTTCTCCGGTGCTGCATTCTCCTTTGCTTTATCTGCTGCAATTGCAGTGCTTGTTATATCCTGCCCCTGTGCTTTGGGGCTTGCGACACCGGTTGCGATTATGGCAGGTACAGGAAAAGCCGCATCACTTGGTATCCTCATTAAGTCTGCCGCGGCTTTAGAAACTGCCGGTCGTGCGGATACGATTGTCTTTGATAAAACAGGAACACTGACAGCCGGCGTCCCCTCAGTTACCGCGGTGTATCCTGCAAATGGTATTGACCGCACGAAATTTCTTGAAATCGCTGCCTCTGTTGAATCTCTTTCCTCGCATCCGCTTGCCAAAGCAGTCACCCGTTTTGCAGCGGAACAGCAGATACAGGCTGCCCCTTCTGAGGATTTTCTGACCATTCCGGGACGCGGGGTGTCAGCGTCTGTCTCCGGCATATCCTGTGCTGCAGGATCTCTTCGTTTTATGCGTGAGTCAGGTGTATCCGATGCATTCCCTCCGGTATCTTCAGATGGGGCATCACTTCTGTATTTCGCAGAAGGCAGCCGCCCGCTTGGTGTTATTGCAGTGTCAGATACGGTGCGTCACAGTGCAGCATCTGCTGTTTCCCGTCTGAAAGACCTCGGGCTTCGTGTTTTCATGCTCACCGGGGATGCCGTCCCTGCCGCACAGCGTGTTGCGGACGAAACCGGCGTTGACGGTTTTTCCGCAGAACTGCTTCCTGCAGATAAGGAAGCAGAAATTCGCAGGCTGCAGAAGGAAGGCTCCCGTGTTATTATGGCAGGCGACGGCATCAATGATGCACCGTCTCTTGCCGCAGCAGATGTCGGAGCAGCGGTAGGAACCGGTGTGGATGTTGCTGTTGAGTCTGCAGATATTGTTCTGATGAACAGCAGCCCGTCATCGGTTGCTGATGCGGTGTCGCTGAGCAGAAAAACTGTCCATATCATAAAACAGAATCTGTTCTGGGCACTTATCTATAACTGTATTGCAATCCCTGTGGCAGCAGGCGCACTCTACGTTCCGTTCGGGATTCTTTTATCTCCCGGGATTGCAGCACTTTGTATGAGCTGTTCGTCGGTCTGCGTGGTCTTAAATGCCCTGCGGCTTCAGCGGTTTCAGGGAATATCGGGGGCAAAGGAAGAGGTTAATACCTCTTCCGCACCAAATGATATGTCTATGAAAAAGATTGTTCATGTAGAAGGGATGATGTGTAAACACTGTCAGGCAGCAGTATTTAATGCACTGAAAGGAATAGACGGTGTGGCAGATGTTTTGGTCTCTCTTGAGGAAAAGACCGCAGTAGTAACGCTTTCAAAGGA
>JAUNXT010000058.1 GCA_030539655.1 Methanocorpusculum sp. | reverse complement strand
TTATCGGAAAGACCATTGGAACAGAAATCGATGCAGCACCGTTCGGACTTGCAGGATACAAGATTACGATTACCGGCGGCTCTGACAAGACCGGAACCCCGGCACGTGCAGATCTTCCGGGATCCGGACGCCGCGGACTTCTCATCTCCGAGGGATTCGGCTTCCATGCAAAGAAGGAAGGAGAGAGAAGAAGAAAAGGACAGCGCGGATGCGAGATTGCCCCTGACTTTGTTCAGGTCAACGCAAAGGTCACTGTCTACGGTGCAAAGACCTTAGAGGAGATCTTTGCACCGGCAGCACCTGCAGAAGAAGCAAAGCAGGAATAAGCTGACCGTACCACACCACACCCCCTAATACTTTTTTTCTTCGGATTTTTGATTTTATTTATCCGGATGTCTGCAAAGCATTTCCGATGATTATTTATGAGCAGGGGTCCCACCTCATAGTATGGGAACAATTTGTCCTCTGATTAATGACCGCTGTCTTGGAAATGAGTGTAAGTTCTGGCGTGCGGATGCAAAGCATGATGTAAAAGCGGATACTGTCTATGAGCTCTCGACTGGAGAGTGTCTGTTTATCAGGACGGCAAACCATCTGTTGTCGAAGTAACGGTCCGGGAAAGATGAATATCTGTTTTTCATATATTCTTTAGGCACCTTTATCTGTACAGACATCCAATGTTATTCAATCATAATCAGATAAGGTGTTGTGATGACGAATACAGGAATGAACAAAGGACTGGTGAGAAAAGAGCGAAGAACAGCGGCACTGGTATGCACTTTTCTCTCGGTGCTGCTTTTAGCATGTCTGCTGACAGGTGTCGCCGCTGCGGAATCCAAAGTCATTGATTTTGCTTCGGATGGTAAAAAACTGCAAATAGAAATAGATTATGATGAGAACGTACTCTTCTCACCATCCGCGACTGGA
Source organism: Methanocorpusculum sp. (assembly GCA_030539655.1). Lineage (GTDB taxonomy): Archaea > Halobacteriota > Methanomicrobia > Methanomicrobiales > Methanocorpusculaceae > Methanocorpusculum. The sequence goes on along the minus strand of JAUNXT010000058.1, from coordinate 3,004 downwards.
TATAACCTTAAGCTTGCGCAGGCATCGCTCGCAATGGCCGCAGCCGCATTTTCAAGCGGGGCTGAATACGCAGATTACGGACCGGATGCGGCAAAAGCGCGGTACAAAAATCTGAAAGCCGCGTATGAGAAGCTCGGATTTTCAGAGATGGAATTCCATAATTATGATAAGCCGCTAAACGTAACGGAGGACTATGTCGCGTACGGAATTGCAGAAAAGACAATTACCCTAACGAATACGAGTACGGACCCTCAGACTGATGAACAATGGACCCTCTTTGCCGTACAGGTTCGCGGAAGCGGGTATGCAGGGGAGTGGGTGAGCAACTTCCATATTGACCCGTATAATATAGACGATGTTGATTACTCCAAAGGGTTTGGGACACCTGCTAAAGAGATTTACGACAAGTTGAAGGAAAAAATTGAAGGAATTCAATCTCCCGGGGAGGGTCAGCCGAAGAAGGTAAAAATCTGGATATCAGGTTTCAGCAGAGCAGCTGCTGTATCCAATGCGCTTGGAGGAGAGCTTACAAGAAATGCAGATGCCCTTGGGCTATCCAAAGACAACATCTATGCATACACCTTTGCAACTCCGAACGATGTTCTCAGAAACTCCTCGGAAAACGTTGAAAACTACACAAACATCCACAACACCTTAAATCCCTGCGATATTGTGCCCGTTGTCCCGATGTCAGTAACCTGGTACAACTGGAATTACAGCAAATACGGGCAAACACATTATTTTAATTATGGAAAATTTACAGATGAGGAGCGTTCGCAGATAAGCGAAAAGTACAAAGAAATCACCGGTGATGGGGATGACCCGTATACTCCAACCTCAAACACAGTATTCCTTCCGGTTCTTTTCGAGCTTTGCCTCAGTCAGACCATAACACGAGATGGATACATTAATGATTTTTATCCGTATGTGGAAGAGATAATGTCGCTTGTGTTCTGCGGGGATGGACAGGATGCAGCACGTCTCCTTGCCTTAAACAACAATCTTGATCTTCTGCACCCCGGGGATGAAAACCTCGCAGTTGCAAAAGAAATGACCAAAGAATATTCCGAAGAAAATGAAGAGCTCGATGAAAAAGTTCTCAGATTCATAGTCAGCAGGGCATTAGAAATTCTCTGGCTCTTTTCGGATGACACAAACAATGCAGTATCAAATAGAGCATCCAATTCTTCGGATGAGAGACAGGGTCCAATCGCACAGTTCACGGACGGGGTAGTCACCGTCGGCTTTTATCAGAAGAAGACCTGGTATGATAGTAATGCCGCCCTTACAACAACGGCAAAACTGGTAGACAACCTGATTGCAGAGATATCGGCACTGAAAAAGTCGGGTTATAACATTAAGAATATCACCACACTCACTTCCGAACACAAACCGGAAGTGTATATGTCTGTGCTTTTCTCCGGAATCAGTGAGGGCAGGTTGTTTACGAATCCAAAACCCCTTGATAACCTTCACGCTATTGTCTATGATACAAAGGGCGGAAAACTGGATGATGGAAAGTATGTGGAGATACATCTAATCACAGAGGATCCTGTCGATTTGTCGGATAAAATACCAACGAAAGATGGGTATGTATTTTCAGAATGGGTTGATGAGGAGGGAGAACCCATAACAAAGGTCGTTGTCAGCGAACCCGGCTATACGCGTGTTACTGCAATGTGGAAGCAGACATTCCCTATTGACGATGGTACTGCAAAGATTGACAAATGGAACATCGATACCATCACACTTCTGGAGATTGACGATGGCAGTCTCATCGTAAAAGAACTTTCATCACCGGAACTCTCTGATGGCTCTATCTCAGTCTCTGCGATTACTATGGAGTATGAACCGGAACTGCCGGAAAATCTGCTGCTGACGGCCCCGGCAGAGTTGTCTGATTCCAATCTGCAGGATTACGACACATCTGCAGTCATTTACTTCTCGATTCTGGAAGAAACAGCGGAGTATCTTGCAGAACTCTCACCCTCGTATGATATAATAAACCATCCGGAACTGGGTGTTTTGAAGTATCTGGATAGCGGGGTGTGGTATAATCTGGAAACGGAGTATGACGGAATGAAGTATGACGAGGATGGTAAGTTAAGATATCGGTACTACGCGTATACAGACCATCTGTCTTTGGACGATTCATTTTCGTTTGCCATCTGTGTGAATAAGTTCATACCGAAAAAACGAAGCAGCAGCTCATCGTCACAGGGAACGTCGATATGGCTTACTGCAGCACCAACACCCGAGCCGACACCAGAGCCAACACCAACGCCAACGATTGAACCGCCTGCAGTTGTGCCTCTGAATCCTGTAACTCAGACACCTCAGAGCCCTGTACCGTTTGCAGGTATTGCTGCCGGATTCTTTGCAGCAGCAGTTCTCTTATGGATGAGAAGAAGATAACCTAGGAGAATCACGCGGAGAATGCCTGAAAAGAGGCAACAACTATTTTTAAAACTATTTTTTATTTTTTAAAACCACCGCATCATAACAACTGCGTCTTCACCGTCTTTATAGTACTCCCCGAAGACGATGACGTCCTCGTAACCTATCCGCTCATAAAATCCGTGCGCTTTCGTGTTACTTCTGCGCACCTCAAGACTGCACGCGCTGCATCCTTCCACAAAAAAGTCGCGCTCGAGTTTTCGCAGGAGAAGCCGTCCGATGCCAAAGCCCTGCATCTCGGGGGATACTGCGATATTGCAGATGTGGCCGTACTTTTCATCTCCCGTTTCTTCGACCGCTCCCGCGGAAAATCCCACGATTCTTCCGTCAGCTTCTGCAATATAGAACGATGTGAGAAACACCGTCATCATCTCAAAAAGCGCCTTGTACTCCCACGGGTCCGGGAAACAGAGGAGTTCAATCCGGTAAATATCAGGGATATCCTCAAGGGATGCCTTTCTAATCACGCATCCCGCTCTTGTTCCCCCGACGCCGGTTACAACAGACATTCTATTTAATATTGAATTCCAAACATTATAGTATAATG
>JAUNXT010000027.1 GCA_030539655.1 Methanocorpusculum sp. | reverse complement strand
AATTGAAAAAAACGAAAGTGGAATAATTATAATTCATAAACACCAATAAATAAGCAGATACTCCTTCAAAGGACAACACTCCATTGAAGACATGATCAGGAGTAATAAAAAATGGCAGCAAATCAGCAGGCGGGCGTTCCCCCGCAGGTTCAGCAGCAGTTAAGCATGTTTCAGCAGATTCAGCAGCAGCTGCAGCAGGTCACATCACAGAAAATGCAGTACGAAATGACTCTGCGCGAAACAAAGCGCGCGGCAGAGGAACTGGAGTCCGTAAAAGACGGTGCAGCAGTATTCTGCTCTGTAGGCTCTGTTATGATGCAGAAGGACAAAGATGCGGTAAAAGCCGATTTAACCGAGAAAATCGACTCCCTTGAACTTCGCGTCTCCTCCCTTGACAAGCAGGAAAAAATGATGATTGGAAAAGCAACCCAGCTTCAGAAACAGATTGAAGGGGCGCTTGCAGCCGCAAATGCGCCAAAATCCGCCTGAATCCGCGAAAGGACAGGCAAAATTCCACTCTTTTTATATAAATTCAGCCATCTCAAAGGCACACAATTATCTATTATTGCATCATACAGTATTACCGCAGGTTCATTGAGGAACCTTGGGAAATACTATGACTGAACTGCTTGCAAAAAACGTAATGACAAAAGATGTCGTAACCGTCGACCTGCCGTCAGGCCGCGATGACGTCTTACGCATCCTGAAACGTACCGGCGTCAGCGGGGTTGCCGTAACAAAGGGAAAGGACAAACAACTCCTCGGCATCGTGACACGAAAGGACATCCTGCGCCATCCGGAAGAAACACAGATAGCTCTCCTCATGAGCAGCAATCCGGTAATCATCACCCCTGAGACTACTATTCAGGAAGCGATATCCGCCATTCTGGAAAAGAACGTCAGACGTCTTCCGGTTGTCGATAACGGCAAAGTCGTGGGAATTCTAAGTGTCTCTGATATCATAAAGGTCATTGCAAAACAGCATGATATGCGTGAAATCAGAAACGGCTTCCTCAGCAAAAGCACAATCTCCGTCTGGGAAGAGACACCGCTTCCGGTTGTAGGGCGCATCATGGAACTTGCAGAGGTTGACGCAGTGCCAATCCTAAACTCGGACAATGTTCTGACAGGAATCATCTCCGAGCGTGACTTAATCCGTCTCTCCCATGTTGAAGACGACATCCAGACCAGTGACTTTTCAACCGGGACCGATGACGACGAATGGACCTGGGAAAGCATACGTGACAACCACACGATAACCTACGGCGTTTCAAAGGTGGAGCTTCCGAACCGCCCGGTAAAAGAGGGCATGATTAAAAAAGTGCTCGCGGTCCCGCGCAATGCCGAGGTAAGCGACTGTGCCTTAAAGATGAAGCGGGCAAAAATCGATCAGATGCCGGTAATCGATAACGACGGAAAGCTCTGCGGCATGCTCTTTGACAGAATGCTCTTAAAATCGCTCCTCGAATAAGGTTTCAGCTGCAGGCGGCCTTCGGTCCGGGCAGTATTTCCCCCGTTTCTTTTTTCATGTATTTCCGGCATCTCCGACCTAAAAATATATTACCTATCTTATCCTATTAATGAGTATGACAAAACCGATTCTTTATGACTTCTTCGCAACATGGTGCGGACCGTGCAGAATCCAGAGCCCGATTATCCATGAGCTTGCAGAAAAACTCGGAGACAAAGCCGATGTCCGTATGGTAGATGTTGACCAGAATCCGGAGCTTGCAGATAAATACGGGATTGCGGTTGTTCCGACACTGATTATCGAAAAAGACGGAAAAGAAATCCACCGTCTTGAAGGTGTTACCAGCGCTGAAACCCTCGAGGGTCTGCTTCAGCCGCTTTTCTAAACGGAGATACCATGACTCAGGTACTGGTTGAAGTGGTCGGGTTTACGTACCGCCCCTGCGGTCCGTTTCCCTGCGATGCCGAGAGAAGCTGCGGACTTACCGAATGCTTTGAAAAGGAAAAGCTTTCCTTTGCGTTTCCGGCACTGAAAAAAGCGTTAGAGGAAAAGTACGGGGAGAAGGTTTCCGTTGAGCTGGTCTCCCTTGATGCGGAAATCCCGGAACAGATTAAAAAGATTGTAGCAGATGAGCACCCGCCGCTTCCGTTTATCCTGATAAACGGTGCCGTGGTGCCGGTAGGAGCTGTCTCTGTTCCGAAGATTTCAGAGTTTATTGAAAAGGTGCTTTAAACAGCGTTTTGAAAAAAGAAAAATCCGGAATCAATCTCCGGAAAAAATCATTTTTTACCAGTTCCGGATTTACCCGAAAACCTTCTGCACAACGCCTGCGACGTGCTTTCCAAAGAGTTCCGCCTGATGGAGATCGTCATCTGTGACGGGACCGTCGGCTGCAAGCCCGTAGTGTCCGCCGTTGTGTTCTGTCTCTTCCAGTTCCGGATTTATCGGGTCTCCTACGACAATCATCCCGTGAATGAGCATTGCCTGCAGGATGGAAAGAATTGCGGTCTCTTTCCCTCCGGTCCGGTCTCCTGAGGTGACAAATGCCGCCCCCACCTTTCCGACGAGTTTTCCACGGACGAATGTGGTGTCATCGAGGAGTTCTTTTACCTCTGCCGCGGGGCTTCCGAAGTACACGGGGGATCCGAGAATAATCCCGTCATAGCGCGCAAGGTCCGTGGCACTTACCATGTTGAAGCTTTTGACATCGACGGACATCTCCTGGACGGTCTTTGCCCCGCGTCCGATTGCGTCTGCGAGTGCTTTTGTTTTTCCTGTTCTGCTGTAGCAGGTAATCAGTATTGAAGGCATGACTTACGGGTTTGTGTTCACATAAGATAAATGTACGGTTTGCGGTACCCGGGAATGGAGGGGTTATGACGGGTGCTTTATGCGAAACAGAGACTTTCGCCTATCCCTCAGGCGGATGTGTCAGTAGAGAATATCTCCGTTTTTATACACAATCGTAAGCGAAGATACCGGATTTCCCTCACCCGCATCAAGCAGGTCTCCTGTTTTCCAGACGCTCCACGGTTCGCCGCTAATGAGCGTTTTTGCTGTAATGTCTCTGCTTCCGGAAAAGACTCTGATGTCTTCGATTGAGAGTGCCTCTCCTCCTGTATGGTAGAGCGCATGTCCATTTGCGGACGCTGAAAAAAAGACCACAGGTGTGTATGTGTTTCCTGCGTCTGCCGCGGAAAAAACTGCTGCGCAGGTGAGGCCTGCGACAATGACAACAATTACCAGAAGGAGCACTGTCCCAAGGGCCGTGGAGACCGCGGCATCGCGTTTCAACAGGTCCCGCTCAATCATCTTCCCCTTCTTCATTTCACCCTCCCTCTCCTCCTTCATCATCCCGCGCATCATGTTATCACATACTCCAAAGAGATGATTTCAATGCTTCGTATACCTTCAGGAAGAATCTTTGAGTACACAGTATTTCCACTGATCTGCGGCTGTGAGAAACACAGAGGATATCTGGAGGAAAGTTCGGAAAATGCCGCCTGCCAGAGTTTTACATCCTCCCCCGCGTAGGAAAGATACACTGTATCATCCGTCGTATCATCTGCACCCGCGGGGATGGTACACGTATGTTTTATCTCTCCCCGGTAGAGTGCGGAGAGAGGAATTCCCGCCGCTGATGTCCCGCGGGAAAACTCTCCCTGATACTGCGGGATTACGAACACCGCCTTCCCGTTCTCCGCTGCGGTTTTCGGGAAGGAAAGCCATACGGAATTTTCGCCGTCACTTCGTATGAGTCCTCCTGCGCAAAGACTGATTTTGGAATCAGCTGCTGCAAACGAAAGTTTTGAAAGAGAGAGGGAGTATTCCCCGATTGAGATGCTTCCTGCAGGATGCAGAGATGCCGTGCCATCAGATTCAAAAACCGGAAGATACGAGACGGTCGTATCCTTGCGGCTTTGCAGTGAATCAAGAAGCAGGGTAAAAGATACCATATCATCCTTTGCGGAAAGGACTGCGGATTCGGCAGTATAGCTTTCCGCGGCAGGTACCTGTACCGCAAAAAAGAGCACGACAGCCGCGGAAAGGATTGCAAGAATCAGCACAAATCCGACAACAGTTGCCGCACCGCTTTCTTTTTTCGTTACAGGATTCATCAGACAAGCCTCACAGAAAATACTCCGCATGGTCCTGCTGCAGGTCCTACTGTCCGGAGAAGTGTTACGGATACAACGGCTGTTTTCCCTTCTGACACCCCTTCCCGCGAGAGTGCGGCATCTGCGAGAGGGTACGATGCGAATGACTGAATCTTTTGTCCGTTCCGGAACAGCCCGTCGGATTTAAGAGTCACGGTCTTTCCTGATGGGGATTCATACGAGAGCGTAAACGGGCTGCCTGCGGTGTCTGCTGCGAGGTTCAGGATGACAGTCCCTTTCTTTACCGGAAGCAGAATGTCGCGCTGAACGCCGTACGCTTCGGTAAGTACCAGTTCATCCATCCCCTCCTGCATTGAAGAGAACTGAAGAAGGACTGCATCCAGTTCTGTCTCCTCTTCTTTTTCCCCGAGATACGGTATGCCGCAGGCGAGAAACAAAGAGACCAGGATGAGCACTGCCGCCAGGACAAAAATGAAGCTGACCGCTTCCGAGACCGCGGCATCGCGTTTCATCAGACTTCCTCCGTAACCGTGCAGAAAACGAGCGTTACGGTGTCTGCGGATGATATGCCGCACAGGCGGCACAGGGCGTCATCGAACGAAACAGCATGATACTGCTGATAAGAGTCTATGGTAATCTTCAGGGAAACCGGTTCTGTCGCATAATAGGCCCTCGTCTCCGGATCTGAGGAACAGATGAGCACTGCATTCTTTGAATTGGCGGACGGGAGAAGAAGCAGCGCACCCCCGGAGAGGAGTGCACCTCCTTTGTATGTGTACAGCTCCTGCCCGTTTTTATGACAGGAGATGGAAAGGAGGGGTGCCGTCACAGTTTCGTCGCCTGTGGTGAATACGAAGGTTTCAGACCCGGTATCCAGTCTGCAGGATGATACATGGTCGGCTGAGAGGGAGAAGAGAACCGGGGGGGAGAATTGAACATCTGCTTTCTTCTCTCCGTCTCCTGCGTTGTTCAGCCAGAGGAGGTCGATGCTGCGTTTAAGGCCTGCAAACTCTTTTTCAAGCAGCAGCAGGTGGTCATGTTCCTCCTGCGCCTGATGTGCCGGAAGGTAGACTGCAAGTGCCGCGGCAGAGACACCTGTGACGATTCCGATGATTAGAATAAGTGATACCACTTCGGATACGCCGGAATCCTTTTTTCTGCGTATCTTCATCATATCTGCAGAATCACCGTCCTGGTGCCGTCTGGAAACTCTGCGGTAACGGATGCCGGTGAGGCGATGTTCTCCTTTGGAAGATATACGGTGCATTCTCCGTCTCCGCTTACCGGGGAATAGACGGATTCACCGTATGCAGTTGAGATGATGATGTGTTCAATCCCGTACCCTTCGGGAATTGAGAGAATTCCGGTATCTCCGGAGACCGTTAGTTTTGCAGGAATCTTTTGGGCCGCATCGGGAAGACCTGCGGTGGAAATCGCAAACACTATGACTCCTCCGAGCAGAACGGTTATTCCTATGAGAAGAATCACCGCAGCGGTTGTTGAGACACCGTCGTCTTCTCTCATGCCTTACATTTCGATTTTTTCCGAGCAGAACCTGCCGACTTCATCGACGAACCGCTCGGGATAGTTCATCACATCCAGAGTGTCCGAGGTCCCGACCATTTCATACAGCGATCTCCCGGGAAGGAGTCCGAGTTCGGGAATGGCAGACGGAAGAAGAGTGTGAATCGGGATTGGTTTTCCATAACAGGGATTCGGAATCCATCCTTCGTTTTTCATGTAATAGTAGGCAGCCCCGTGCATCTCGTTAATCTCCCCGTACTCGCTCTGGAAATCGGTTGAGACCAGATTTGCCATGACAAGGTCCGTGCGCCCCGGGTTGATTGTTACATGTCCGTATCCGGAGGGGATTAAGACGACGTCTCCTTTCCGTGCGGCAACGACAATCACTTCCGTGTGGTCGCGCTTCTGGAGAAGATAGTAGGCATACCCGTCTAAGACTTCGTACACCTCAGGAAATGAGACCCCTGCGCTGTTTAACGGGTGATAATGTCCTTTGGTTTTCGTGTACTCTCCGTTTATGATGCCTGCAGGAATCTTTGTAATATCGTAGCGTAAATGATGACGCATGAGCCATTCATGGTCTCCGTGTGTTTTGTAGAGGTCACGGTACATGAAATAGAGGGGGGCATCCGGATGTAATCCCGATGGGCGGACTGCCAGAACGTTTTCCATATCTGCGGCAGTTCTCACCGACGGGTCCGGGAGTGAAGCATCCCAGATTTTATTCATAATTATTATTTTGTCTCCCTGGTATAAATGGTTGACATTTCCTGTTCCGGTGTTTTTCCGTGATTTACCAACAGGATAAAATAATGCGGCGTTCAAATTAATATACACATGTTGAACGATGCGGCGTTAATCTTCGAAGGGGGAGGTATGCGGGGAGCGTACACTGCGGGGGTTATTGATGCCTTAATTGAAAACGATATGGAGTTTACCTCCTGCTACGGTGTTTCATCCGGTGCCTGCCATGCAACGACGTATCTTTCAAAACAGTTCGGGCGCGCCCGAAGAATTATTGTAAACTACGCAAAGGACAAACGCTATTTCAGCGTCAACAGTCTGCTAAAAACCGGGAATATGTTCGGGATTGAGTTCATCTTCAAGACACTGACGCATGAACTGGACCCGTATGATTTTGAAACGGCCAAAAATAACCCGGCAAATTTCTATGTGGGGGTTATCAACATCAAAACAGCGGAGTCAGAGTATCTCCGGATAACTGATGTGGATGCCGAGTACAAAAAACTCGCTGCAACAATGGCGCTTCCGATTATTTCCCGCCCGGTTAAAATCGACGGGAAAAAATATCTTGACGGGGGAATCGTCGATTCGCTGCCGCTTGAGCGGTCGATTTATGACGGGAACAAAAAGACCGTCATGGTTTTGACGCAGGATGTGACATACCGGAAAAAGTTCAATTTTCTGACACCCTTTTTCTTCATATGGTATCTGTTCCATCCGAAGCTTGTAATGCGCATCGGGACTCGTCATATCAGATACAACAAAGCTCTTGAAATAATTGCAGAGCACGAGAAAACCGGGGATGTGTTTGTCATCCGTCCGAAAAAGCCGGTCAACATCAAGCGGCTTGAGGTCAATAAGGAAAAGATTGAGGCGCTGTATCAGGACGGTTACCGTGACGGAATCGAACTGATGCCAAAACTTAAGGCCTATCTTGCCTCCGAATAACTTTTTTATGCCGAATGCATTTCAGTCGGATTATCTGATGCGCGGGGTTCGCTGGGGGGGACATGCCGAGCTTCCTGAGATTACAGAGGGCGCGCTTGTTCTTGAAACCGGGTGCGGAAACGGAAAGACCCTGCAAGCCCTTTTGTCTTCGGGCATCTCCGCATTCGGGATTGATATCTCAAAGGAAGCGGTACGTCTTTGCGGGTGCAGGGATGCGGCAGCTGCTGATATCTGTCATCTTCCGTTCAAAGACGAATCTTTTGATGCGGTCTTCTGCCGCCATGTTCTGGGGCATCTTACATCTTCCGCACGCGGCTCTGCGGCAGATGAACTCATGCGCGTTGTACGCTCCGGAGGATGTATTTATGTCTCGGTCTTCGGGAAGGATGATTTCCGGTTCGGGAAGGGGACCCTTACGGAATCAGATTCGTTCCTGCGCGGAGACGGCATTGTGACGCATTATTTTACTGCGGATGAGCTCTCCCGGTACTTTTCCGGAGGGGCAGCATCTTCCGTCCGCGAAAAACGCTGGTCTCTTCGTGTGCGGGGGGCTGAATACCCCAGATGCGAGATAGAAGGGGTGTTTCTCAGATAGCCCGTCCTGTGAACACTCCGTTTTTCCCGAAGAAAAAAAGATGAGTTGAGAGGGGGAAGGGGGCAGATATGGCTGTCTGCCTGAAGTGCAAAATGGAACTATTACTATGAGGCAATGGTTTGAGGCAATGACTGCTGAACACTGTTTTTTGTATCTTCCTCCTGTTTTTACACTGATGCCTGCGGGGCGGCGGTTATTCGTGTCGGGTAATACAGCGGCTGCCTCGCATCGCGGAAGTTGAACTTCTCAATAACCAGCCCCTCTTCTTTTAGTCTGCGGAGGGCATACCGGACGGTTCTTGGTGCGAGACCTGTTCCGTTTACCAGGTCTTTGTGCGTCTGGATTCCGGTTCTTTCAATCATCTGCAGAACACTGCTGCAGGATTTTGGCATTGATTTTACTACCATGAATAATAATCGACTTGTAAATATAAATAACTATCTTTTTTGGTAGATGTATGTGCGAACAAACATCTCAATATCTTGATATATGTTCGTATAATATAAAACATATTATCGAAAATCAAAGAATCATCATATACGTACTCAAAATAAAAATTAAACTCATTACTGGGTCTTTTTGGTTTTCATCTGCGCGGATGAATGGTGCTCTGCGGGAGTTTTGGCACCGGGCCAGGTAAAAACGCGCGGAGGGCAGAGGGGGATAGAGGGGGTTGAAATGGGAAGTATTCTTTATGTTTAAATGACAGATATATTCCCATGCTTGGAAAAACCGAACGGAAAGCGGCAGGGATTCTGGCTGCAGTTGTCATAATTCTGGTACTGTTCTATCTCGGTTCGGTCTTTCTGTTCCCGAATCTTGGAATCACCCCCTATCATGAGGATGTTCCGGACGGCTCAAAGGTTGTGTTTGAAGGAGATGTACTCTCTTCAAAGATAACCTCTTCCGGAGGGCATGTTCTCATGGATGTCTCAGGTGTTTCGGTCTTTGTGGAAAACGGCGCGGAGCAGATCTTCTGGAAAGCCGGGGATAAAATCCGTGTTCTTGGAACGGTGCAGACATACAGCGGGAAAAAAGAGATTACAACATCTGCACAGGATATCGTGCTCTGTTAGTCCGCACTTTGCTGGCTCCTCTTCCGTTACATCACCTCTGTTTGTTTTTTGTGTGGATTGAAGAAAGCTGCAGCTCCCTCTCCCGCGGGTGGAATCTGCAATCCTTAACTACTCCTACGTCCCACAGATAAGTATGAACTGCCCGAAACCCGGGGAAACCGCTGATGTCCTGGAACTGCTTCTCCTGCGGCAGACAGAGCATATCAGTGTTTTTCTCTATATGGATGCCGAGATTGCAAAACATGAGCGCGTGGAAGACGGTCTGAAAAAATACCGTCTTATTGACCCTGATTTTCGTCCGATGCTTGAGATTGATGACTGGTTTAAGCAGATGAGAAAACAGATGAAACAGATTGCAGGCGCAGGAGCAGACATTGAAGAGATGCTGAAAGCAGAACCTATTCGCGCAGAGGTTCTCGAGGCAGGGGAACTTCAGACGCCTGCGGGTCTCCGTCCGTATCTGAAGTGTCTTCTCCCCTATCTCGATGAGATGGAGGAGATGGAGGTAAGACGCGCTTCCGACTTCAGGCAGAAGTAGAGTGAGACAGGGAAATATTCTTTTTTTACGATGAAGCGGGCTGTTCGCCCCGGAATCTGCGGCATTTACCCTCTATTTACCCCATTCGGTGAATATGAAAATATATTTATAGAACATCTGTACAATTATGAATAAGAGCAATGTCATCGGATCGTCTGCTTCAAAACATCGTGAGCATCCTCCTTATGTCGGGGTATAATGTTTCGGAGCGCTGTGAAATCAGGCCGCGGAGTTTTGACCTGATGGCATCAAACGGCGAAAATCTCATTGCAATCAAGGTTGTATCGCAGATTGACAGCATCAGCGAGGATGTTGCCTGGGACCTTGATAAAATTGCCCGCCATCTCCATGCAGTCCCGCTCATCATCGGCGAACGCGCCCGTGACCTTCCGCTGGAACGCGGCGCAATTTACCTGCGGTACGGAATCTATGCGGTCTCTACCTCGACTCTCTATGATTATCTGGCAGACGGAGAACTTCCGCTTGTGTATGCATCCCCCGGCGGGATGTATGTAAATATTGATGCAAACCGTCTGCGGGAACTTCGCGAAGGGATGGAGATGTCTTTGGGAGATCTTGCAAACGCGCTCGGGGTATCAAGGCGCACCGTGAGTAAATATGAAAACGGGATGGGGACAACACTTGATATGGCTCTCCGGCTTGAAGAGTTTTTTAATGACGATATTGTAAAGCCGATTGACCTTTTAACCTACACTCCGGCAGCAGAGGAGCAGGTTCCTGCATCTCTTCCTTCGGCGCATACGGCAGGGGAATCCGCGGAAAAGCCCGAGGACCATCTGCGTCTGATGGGCATCAATGTCCATGAGTTTAAGCGGTCCCCCTTCCATGCGGTGTCGGTTTTTGAAAATGAAACGATTCTGACCTGTTACGGCTCTCCGCAGAAGACCGTCGAGCGTGCAGAGTTTGTAAGCAGCATTTCGCAGATTTCAGGGACCCATTCACTGTGTGTTGTAACAGATTACGGAAAGGAAAAAAAGATCGGGAAGACTGTTGTTATCGGAGATAAGCGGCTCAAGGATCTGGCAGACGGCGAGGAACTTTTAGAGATTGTGATGAATGAGAAGAGGTGACGGGAAAAAAAGAGGAAAAGATTTTTGAAGAATCTTTAGAGGACTCTTTTCTTTCTTAAGCGGACTCTCTTTTTGTCTTACCCAGTGCTTCTCGTATATACTGCGATGTTCAGCGAACCACTGACACCGTCTCTGGTAAAGTAAAACTTAATCCAGTTCCAGACAGCCCCGATGCCGTACCCGCCTGTCCCCATCGCATCAAACCAGTAGTTCTGCCGCTGGAACTGCTTGTCATACCCTCTCAGTGAGTCATACGACTCAAGATCATGGGCTATCAGAATATCATATGTTCCTGACTCGGCAGTGCCCCTGGGCACGAGCGATCCGAAATACGAGACCTTCTCATCCCATACGTGGCGCAGGTACCACCTGAACGGCCACGTTGACCCGTCATAGAGAATCGCCACCTTATCTGCTTTATCTATTTCTGAAAGGAGAGGCCGGAGTTCCTCTGAGTTCTGCACCTGAACAATCGGCCCGTCGATATCGTCCGGATTATACACGGTAGCTCCCATTATGGCGGAAAGACAGATAACTGCCGCCAGAGCGATGATAATCATCGGCAGACCCTTTTTCACCATGGTAAGACCGAACGCGGCAACAATAATCATTGGAAGCAGCTGGTGCAGGGAAAGCCACGGAACCTTCTCGCCGAGGTATGCATAGGTAATCAGCGAGATGATTAGCCAGAAAATGGCAAAGAACATAAATTCCTCTTCGCGGTTTACCGGTCCTGCTTTGGAGGGCCTGCTGAAGATGCCGCGCAGTTTCTGCGGGATGTAACTCCCCTTCGCTCTTCTCTGTGCTTTTTCTTCTGCCGCTTTCAGCTGTTCGTCCGCAGTCTTTTTCGGACAGAAGAATCTGAATATACCCCATATTGCAAGCAGCAGAATCGGTATCTCATAGAGGATAAAGAGTCCGAAGTAATACACTGCAGGCCCTCCAAGCCGCTGTTCTCCCTGAACTCCTGCCCAGTGTGAAATCGCCATCGGTCCTGCGTTAAGCGCCATCTCGGGATGTGCCCAAAACGATGTATACATGGTAAAGACGATGGCGAAAAAGACCGCAACGGCTGCAATCAGATGTATCCACCAGTTCTTCGGAAGGGTGAACTTCTTTGACCAGAGCAGGTAGAGGAAAAAGACTGCAAACGTTATGATGATGATTGGCATGTTCTCCTTGCTGCAGAGACCAAATGCGGCCGCAATCCCTGCGAGAACCAGCCAGTACCACTTCTTCCTGGTCATCCATGCAAGCATCGCGGCAATTAAGAGAAGCGAGAAGAAAATAATGAAAACATCATTTCGCAGGAACCGGGAGAAGTACACCATCATCGGGGAGATTGCAATGAAGAGTGATGCGATGCAGACGACTTTGCCGCTTAAAAACCGCATGCGGTAAATCCAGTAGAGGAGAGGAATCAGCGCACATCCGAATACACAGGGAAGAATTCTTCCGACAAGATCGGAGTCTCCAAAGAGTGAAAACATCGCAGATGTTATGTAATAGAGGAACGGACCGTGATAGACCGGGTCATAGATGTACTCCCCTGTTGTCATGAGCTGGTAGGAGAACCATGCATGAATTGCCTCATCGTGGTGGAAGAGTTTTAAATCAAGACAGGAGAAGCGTATTGCTATCGCAAGGAGAAGGATTGCAAGCAGTATGTACTCTACCTTAAGAAAGGGCTTTAGTTTTTCCGGAATCTGAAATGAGTGCATGGACATTACCGGGTAGTTACAAACGAACCGTCTTCGGTGACAATTACTGTATGTTCATACTGTGCAACAAAGCTCCCCGGGATATCCGAGAGGATGTGATAGTCATACAGATTTCCCTGACGGATGAGTGAGGGGATGGCAAGCTCTGCTTTTGGAAGCTGCAGCCACCGGCGCGAAAACGGAAGACCGTGCATACAATCCGCTTTCTGAAGGATTTTCCGCGCGGTTGGAGCACGAACCGGGGCATTTCCCGTTACCTGGTAGATTTCCGCGCGGGTTCCTTCATGGACCATTCCGGAGCCGGTTGTTGCGAACGGTTCGATTGCAATCACATTGTCTGTGTGCAGAACAGCACTGCCGAAAAGCCCTGTGTTCGGGATGGAGATTCCATGGTGCAGGTCGAAGCGCGCAAGACCGTGACCTGTAAGATTTACAATCGGGCGGTAGCCGAAGGATGTTATCTTTTCTTCAACCGCGCGTCCGATTTCCGATACCGTAAGCTCAGGTTTTACGAGCGATATTGCTGCATCAAGCGCGCTTTGAGATGCCTCGCAAAGTGCGGCATGGTCTCCTAAATCCACCGATACCGCGGTGTCTGCGATGTATCCGTCGATGTGTGTTCCGATATCGAGTTTTACGAGGTCTCCTCGTTTAAATACACGCTCATCTGCAGGAGACGGGGTGTCGTGGGCTGCGCATTCGTTTATGGAGATGTTCGGGGGAAACGACGGGAATGAACCCGCAGCTTCGATTTTGTCAAGCACCATCTCAAAGATATCGCCGTGCAGAACACCCGGTTTTATCTCTGCAGCGCAGGTATGCAGAACATCATGTGCGATTCTGCCTGCTTCCTTATAGTTATCAAATTCTGTGTCGTCCATGCTTATTCTGTCCGGATTCTTTTGCTGTTATTTCTTTGCTATTATTTATTGTCTATCCTATAATTAATTCTTCTTCAAAGATGGTAAACCTGTCAAATCCGTTCTCTGTTACGGCCCCCATGTCCTCAAGCCGGACTCCGCCGGTCCCCGGATAGTAGAGCCCCGGTTCAATAGTTACCACATGTCCTTCGGAAAGCACCTCTCCCCGTGGTGAAAGGGACGGGCCTTCATGGATTGCAAGGCCTACACCATGTCCTAAACTGTGGATAAACCCGGATGTACCTGCTGTTTCGTAACCCCGCTCTTTGAAATATGCAGATACCGCGTTATGCACCTCCGCTCCGGAGATACCGGGGCGTATCATGGATGCTGCAAGCTCTTTTGCATCATGGACTGTTTTGTACATCGCACAGATTCTGTCATCCGGTTTTCCTTTTGATACCGTGCGCGTCATATCCGCAAAGTAGCCGGAAGCCCCGCGCGGAAAAACATCCATTACAATCGGCTGGTGTGCGAAAAGCTGCCCCTCCCCTTTTGCGTGCGGAAGGGCGGTATCTAATCCGCAGGAGATAATTGTGTCCCGGTCTTCGAGTCCCGCATCATAAAATGCTTCATGGAGGATTTTTCGGATCTTTTCCGAGGTGAGCGGCGTGTCCTCGAAATAGAGCGCGTTATTTTCCCGGATTTCCGCCTTCCGCACGGCATCAACTGCCTGATGCACACCCTTTTCGTTTTCGCGCTGGACCGCACGTATCTCTTCAATCTCATCCGCCGACTTTACCGCGCGCATGGAGTTTACGGTACCTGCATCAATTACCACCTCTGCCTGTGCGGATAATGCGCGCGCAAACCCTGCAGGCATCGAGTAGGGAACAAGAAGCCGCGCGGTATCGCCTCCGCTGCAGCGGGTTTTAATCATCCGCGCGGTCGCTTCGTCCGCGCTGCATCCATCTGCCAGATATTCTGTAAATCCTGCGGCTGTCCGGGAAACAACGGGGCATCTGGACTCTTTTTCCGCGCGAAGCTCTTCCATCGGGGCAACAATAAGGGATTCGCAGCCATCTTTTGTGCAGAGGTACAGATACGGGTCGGATGCGAGAAATCGGCTTAAATACCGCATGTCACAGTTTTCCGCGGAATCATAGATGACATATGCATCACAGTTCTGCCGTCTGATTGCATCTTTGAGTATTTGAAGGTCAGGGGTATCGCATTTCATAACTTCAGTCCGATACTATTGTAAATTTCCGTTATTATATTTGATGTTCAAAGGGAAGTAGTTTTTATTCCCGTGACACACAATAACATAGTGATGAATGATCAGGAACGCGCATACTTCAAAGGAAAATTCAGGGTACTCGTAATCTATATCGATATTATGCTCTTTGCAGCAGCTCTCGCAATTATACTGGGAATAGTTGCTCCCGCCACATGGGCTCCCAAGATTCCGGTAATCATTGTGAGTGCTGCGGTTGCTGTTCTCTTTCTTGTCCTGTTTATCAGGAAATACCGCTCGACAAAGGCATGGCTTGATGTCCACGGTATGACAAAGGCGGAGCGCCTGGCAAAGGAAAAAGCGGAAAAAGAAGCAGAACGTGCCAGAATCCGCGCAGAGCTTGAAGCAGAGCTCCGTGAAGAGATTGAAGCGGAGCGAAAGGCTGCGGAAGAAAAGATGCCGGACACAGGGGCCGGATGCAGGGGGAAGTAGCCGATGCTTGATAAAATTAACGAGGAGGTTGACCTTCTGCAGCGTCATCTGAATGTTATGAATGCAGTTGCAGCCAATGGGCCTATCGGGATTATGAAACTTACCGAGGTGCTGCGCGAGCCGCAGCACAGAGTACGGTATTCACTGCGCGTTCTGGAGCAGATGGGGTATATTCAGGCAACCACATCTGGTGCTGTTGCAACAGACAAGGCACATTCCATGCTGGAAACACTGGACCAGGCACTGGATGAGGTGATTGGGAAGCTGCGGCGGCTCCACACCTCAAAATGACAACCTTTAATACAGAATTAAACCAATTTAATTAAGCAAAGTTGTGCCGCCATAACTCAGTTGGTAGAGTGTTTGGCTGTTAACCAAAATGTCACAGGTTCGAGTCCTGTTGGCGGCG
>JAUNXT010000057.1 GCA_030539655.1 Methanocorpusculum sp. | reverse complement strand
GCTCATGGACCATCTCAAGGGCGCGGTCGAAGTTTCCGCGGATTGAAATGACCTTTGCACCGTGCATTAATGCCTGGGCAACCTTTCCTAAGGCAACATGTCCGGCCGGGAGAAGAACTACCGCCGGCATTCCTGCCTTTGCTGCATAGACTGCCATCGAGGCAGAGGTGTTTCCGGTCGAGGCGCAGGCTACGATGTTTTTGCCGAGCTGTTTTGCCATGGAGACACCCAAGGTCATTCCGCGGTCCTTGAACGAGCCCGAGGGGTTCATTCCTTCGTGCTTTGCGTAAAGGTTCTTTAAGCCGAGCTCTTCGCCGAGGCGCTTTAAGTGATAGAGCGGAGTGCCCCCTTCCTGCAGGGAGACCGGTTCGATTCTGACAGGAAGGAACTCTTTGTATCTCCAGACGGAGATGGGGCGTTTCTGCAGCTCTTCATGGGTTACGGTGATGTCGTCAAGGTCGTATTTTACGGCTAAGAGATGACCGCATTTTTCGCAGTTATACACAATTGCGTCCGGAGGATACTCCGCTCCGCAGTGTACACAGACAAGTTTGTACATATTCTTTATGTATTTGTCTTTTGAGAATAGAAAGGTTTTCTTTTCAAAAGATGTGCAGTTCGCGGTTCAGTCTTCGAGCAGCATGCATCGTTCAAACAAATGAACCGGGACGAGCCCGAAGATAATAATCATCTTAATAAAATCGAAGTTAAACTGCCGTCCGGTATTGGGGAGATGTGCCTCTCCATTATCGCTCATATCTTACATAAATTGTTTTTAAAGCATAAATAAATTGTGTGTTATCGAAAGATTCTGCCACGGGAGGTGCAACGGGAGACAACATCTACACCCATCCTGACAGCCGGAGCAGGCACAAAGCGGATGCAGGAAACCCGAAGCTGATGCTGTGCTTCGCACGAGAGTGCGCCCATGACTTTGTTACTGCAGTTAAAGCACAGCCGACATACAAAGAAAAGAAAAAAAGAGTGCTTCCGAATTAGAACTTCGGAAGCTTCTTCTGCGAGTAGACGACAAACGCCAGATAGATTGCAATCAGGCACGGAAGGCCGTTCAGAATGACCGACACAACAGGCATGTTTCCTCCCCCGTATGCGGTGAAGAAGTACGTACAGCCGTAGACGACAAGCATAATGCCCGGAAGGATTCTGGACTCTTTTCTCAGCATCGCAAAGACACCTATGATAATCATCAGAATACCTGTTCCAATACACATCGTTCCTGTTGAGTAGATCGCAAGAATTATGGTAAGACCGAACAGGAGAAACATGACAGGCGTAAACCGCATTTTTCCAACCGCAAAGAGGAGAACGGCTACATAGATTAAGAGAATTGCCGCAACAAGATTGATAGTGGTCAGATATTCTAACTGCATCATTGCTTCTCCCGCGATGTAATACACAACATACATGCCGGTTGTTACGGCGAAGAGTAAGTAACCTAATACAGAACCTGACGCCTTAAAGTCTGTCTCCTCGTCTGCTGTAAGGAGCTTTCTGCCCGGAAGACTGAGTCTTTCAGAGGCGCAGGCAAGGGCGAAGTAGAGGGAGACGACTGCGACAATCCAACCGAAAACCGGATTTTCTAATATTCCAGATATTCCTATTAGGGATATCAGCATTAGAAGCGGAATAATGATAAGCAGCCATTTTGCTTTGTCTTTTCCGGTCAGGGTTATGAGCAGAGTTAAGAGGATTAAACCGTAGAAACATGCCACTATCATTAGCCCGGGGTCTCCCTGAATAAAACCAAGTGAGAGATAGAAGAATGAAAGCAGCATAAAGAGTATGGCAATCATATCACGTTTCCGTAAGATTATCAGAAGAGTTCCAATCAGGAGCAAACCGATGCCGGAAATTAAATGAATTGTGGTATTATGATCGCTTCCCATCATCATGAGGGGAATCAGTATAAAATATGCCGCAATCAAAAAGAACCCGGCGGCACTCAGGTAATTGCGTGCCTCGGTTTTGGCGGGTTCATCCATGGATGTTCGCCTCCATTACCATGACTATGTTTGTCATAAGGTATTTTATTCGTTCTTCATATGTATAAACCTATCGTGAAACAAAGAGAAACGGCCGGTATTCAGGTTCTCTCCCGAATATGGATTTATAATATGTCAGATATCGGTACAGATATCACAAAGCTGCTGTATTTTCTCCTGCAGTTCAGGGATATTGCAGGTAATTATTTCCCATACCAGACAGTAGTTAATTGCAAAATAGCCGTGAATCAGGCGATGACGTAATCCGGCCATACCTTTCCAGTCAATTTCCGGATGTTCTTCGCAGAATACACTATCCATCTGATTTGCTGCTTCACCGATAACCGTTAATGACTGCACAACAGCCTTTTTCATCGGCAGATTGCCGGTAAACTCCTCGTAAGACACTCCGTTCAGATAAGAGACAAGAAACGAGGATTCATCACGAATATGCCGGATAAGAATGTGACTTCTGTTCATGCTTCTCCGGTTTTTGCAGGTGCAATAAGAATTGATTCCTGCAGGACTGCTGTTTTCATGTATGAGTCTATCCAGTCGTAAGCAACCATATCCACATGTCTTCCGAAGAGATTTTCCAGATAATCACTCAGTTCGAGGAATTTCTGATAGACGCGGATTCCGTCTTTGAATTTATAGAGAATATCCACATCCGATTCCGGTGTATCTTCTCCGCGGGAGACTGAACCAAATATACCTAAGGTCTCGATTGAGAAACGTTCCCGTATCTCCGGCATATTTGCATTAAGCTTCTGCAGAACTTCCTCTTTGATGCTGGTATATCCGGACATGATAACTGATTATATGTCTGTCTTTCTTCTATAAGGAATTTTTCCAATACGGTACAGAAAAAAAGTGTTTGTTCTTCCGTCCGTTTCAGAACTTCGGAAGCTTCTTCTGCGAGTAGACGACAAACGCCAGATAGATTGCAATCAGGCACGGAAGGCCGTTCAGAATGACCGACACAACAGGCATGTTTCCTCCCCCGTATGCGGTGAAGAAGTACGTACAGCCGTAGACGACAAGCATAATGCCCGGAAGGATTCTGGACTCTTTTCTCAGCATCGCAAAGACACCGATGATAATCCAGAGGATTCCAACGCCGATTAACATGGCGCCTGACGAGTACATACCAAGAAGGTCAAGAAGACCCATTGAGAGGAACATAATCGGGGTAAACCGCATCTTTCCAACCGCAAAGAGCAGGACTGCAATGAAGATTAAGAGAACTGCTGCAACTATGGTGATTGTGTGCAGATACTCTAAGTGCATCATCGCTTCGCCCACGATGTAGTATACGACATATGAACCGGAGATTACGGCGAAGAGTAAGTAACCTAATACAGAACCTGACGCCTTGAAGTCGGTTTCCTCATCTGCTGTCAGAAGCTTTCTGCCCGGCAGATTAATTCTCTCAGAGGCACAGGCAAGGGCGAAGTAGATGGAAATAATTGCGGCAATTAAGAAGAAAACTATCATTCCTGTGATTCCGCCTGCAAACCTCACAAGACATGCAATAATAAGCAGAAGCGGGATTACCATAAGCAGCCATTTTGCTTTGTCACGTCCGGTCATGGTTACAAGCATTGTTAACAGAATTAATCCGTAGAAACACAATGCTATCATTGGTCCGGAAAGTCCCTGAATAAAACCAAGTGAGAGATAGAAGAATGAAAGCAGCATAAAGAGTATGGCAATCATATCACGTTTCCGTAAGATTATCAGAAGAGTTCCAATCAGGAGCAAACCGATGCCGGAAATTAAATGAATTGTGGTATTATGATCGCTTCCCATCATCATGAGGGGAATCAGTATAAAATATGCCGCAAGCACAAAGAACCCGGCAGCAGTTAAGTAATTGCGTGCCTCGGTTTTGGCGGGTTCATCCATGGACGTTCGCCTCCAATACACAGACAAATGATGTCATAAGATGAT
>JAUNXT010000026.1:1412-15903 GCA_030539655.1 Methanocorpusculum sp. | reverse complement strand
ATGCGTATATCATCAGAGTAAATGAATAGAAGATGGTAAGCAGTGACGGGAGAAGCCTGGAGGATGTCCGCACAACAGCAAGTATTCCGATGAGAAGAAGAACAAAGACATTTATATTGTAGAAGTATCCGACACTAATACTGGCAAACCAGAACATAAAGGAAATCCCAATGAAAAGCATAGAGGTAAACCGCATTCTTCCGATGAATAAGAGAAGAACTCCGCAGAGAAGCAGCATGAAAGCAAAAGTAAACCGGATTGGCAGCAGTATCTTGTTATCAATCTTTTACAGCAACCGCTTCTGCTGTCGGATTTTTGTCATCCATGGTGACGACGTTTCCGAGATAGAGTGTATCTGCAGGTCCGGTCTCTTCGGGATTGACACATCCTGCGGTCACGATGACTGCACAGAGGGAAATACCGAGCAGAAGGAATGCTGTGATGGTTTTTTCTATTGGCTGTAAATTAAATTGTACAGGTGTATCACCCAATAAGGTTTCCGGTTTTCGGGGAAAAAAGAGTCCGGCCCCGCGGACTGCCACTCCCCCGCTCCAAATCGGATACTGAAGTCTTTTAACCTCTCCAAACCTATATATGAACACAATTCTCCGGAGGATAAAAACATACAGCAGGAACTTAAGGCAAGCCGATGGATATATGTCCCATCAGTCATCTTCTTCATACTCGGAGCTGCGGTGCTCATCATCCCCCCGGTCCTGTACAAATCAGTTTCCGTACTGACAGCTGCCTTAATACATATCCCTGTCCCTGTCTCTGTTCTTCCGGAAAAAGGCATTCCGGTAACATTTCTTGGAATCGGTGTTCTTCTGCTTATCATAGGAGGAATTCTCTTCCTCAAAGAAACCGGTTCACGGAAAAACAGGCTCGCAGAGATTTCGGGGAAAAAACTCAGGATTCTGAAACGCGGCAGTGTACGGGCCGAAATATCTGCTGACGATGTGGTATCTGCTGCAGTCTCCGGGGGCATATATGACCGGATGACAAACACGGTAAAAATTACCATCCGTGCAAAGGTCCCGGGAAAAAAAGCAGACCGTATCAAAACATTCCGGCTCGGAAGAGTCGCAGATGCCGCAGTATCAGCCGCGGCGTTTGACAGCTTCCGCGGCATAAAGCGGACACAGAAGCGGACCGCGAAAAAAGAAGCTGCGGCGTCAACGGCAAAAGAAACGGATACAGCCGCAAAACCAGCCGGAAAGAAAACTGCAAAGACAAAGAAGGAAGAGAGAAGCACTGCCGCTGCATCCACGAAGAAACGGACTGCTGCGGGCACCTCGAAAAAAGCATCCGGCACAGATGCATTTGCATATCCTGACATCAGAGAGTCACAAAGTGTGTGGCACATTGACGATGAAAAGCCCGTTACCGTCACCGAGGAGGAGGCAAAAGCAGAGTATCTGCGCCGCACGGCAGGCTCGGAAAAAGGAGCCGCATTTGAGGATGAGGTGGATGCACTTCTGCAGAAGCGTGACGCATTCCCGTGCCGTCACCGGGTACTGAAATCACTTTACATCCCCTACGGCGACGGGTCAAAGCGGCTCTCCGAGATTGACAACATCGTGATTGCAGAGACCGGAATCTATGTCTTTGAGTGCAAAAACTACTCCGGGACCATCCTCGGGAAAAAGGATGAGCGGGACTGGACAGTGGTCTACGACAGCGGAGAGATGAGGAAATTCTACAGCCCGATTCTGCAGAACAAAGGACACATCAGATCAATTGCGGATCTCCTCGGAATCCCGAAGGAGATGTTTTCCTCGGTGATTGTTTTTTCCGGCCATACAAACTTAAACGGAGTAACGTATCCAAAGGAAAACACCTATGTGTTCTGCATCGATACACTCGCACAGGAGCTCCGCAAAAAGACGGCATCAGCAAAGAAGGTGCTTTCCGCAAAGGAGGTGGATGAGATTTACGGGTGGATTCTTCCCTACACCGAGACATCATTCGCAGACAGGGTAAAGCACCTAAACTACGTGAAGGAGCTGTCCGAAAAAGAGGAGGGGTAAGTTTTACCATTACAAGGGTAAAACTTCTGAAAATTACTTTTTTTACCTTTGAAAAGATAAAACTCAGGAAAAATCATTTTTACTCCTACAAAGATAAAATCCAAAACCAGCCGGTTTCCCGGAAACCCTCCGGAAAAAGAGAATTTTTTTTATTCTTCGTCCGCTGTCTCGGACTGACCTTCCGCAGTCTTTCTGATATTCACACCGTGGATAGTCACATCGCCTGCAACAGCAAACTTCTTTACAACCATCCCGACCGCTTCAAGGCTGTCCCCTGCCGCAAATTTCTCATCCAGCGGAACCGAGCGGAAAACAACGCACGTTCCGGTTCCGTCAAAGATAGTAATCTTCGGCCTTCCAAGGAAGTTTCCGGAGACCGCCTGTACCACACCCTCAACCCTTACAGGCTTTCCAAGAATCTCCTGCGTGAGGTCACTGATTTTAACTGCCTGCGCCTTTTCCTCGTACTCTGGAAGAAGCTTCTGATACTGCGAACCCATACTGTAGCTGCTGAACAGGGGAAGAATCAGCAGAAGAAGACAGAGCGGAACTCCCCAGACCAGATAGGTAGTAACACCTGACGTGATATACGACCAGACGAACAGAACAACGAAGATGGCAAAGATAATCCAGACAAGAGGTGAGATGTAAACTCTTATACCCTTTATTTTCATAATGCTTATTGTTGTGCTCTATAAGTGATTAAAGCTTCTGACACAAAAGGACGGGTCAAACATCCGCTTAAAAAAGCTCAGCTTTTCATCCGGCAGCTCCGCGATAGCGGCGGTGCGGAACTGCCGGAATTATATTGATATTAACCGCGGGTTGTACACCCCGAAGTTACCCGCATGTGCATCGGGGGAAGAGCTGCACCCCTGGTACGGTGAGCAAACCCGTTTTATACTTATTTCGTATATACCTATATTATTTGTTTTCTAAGCATATCTTTCTTGCGGCGGCATCCACGGCATCAGTGTTCTTCACCAAACACATTCTCGTAAATCATATCAGACCCTGTCGCATTCAAACGTGCCCGTTCCTCAGCTTCTTCCGCGAACCCGAGCACAGGAAGTTCCATATCGACACCCGGCTTGTGGCCGAACATCTTCTCAAGTTCCACCTGCTGTGCGTGCATAAAGAGTGCATTTGGAATATCCATCGGACAAAGCTCCTGACACTGGCCGCAGTTGATACATGAATCTGCGATATGGGCGAAGCGAATCATCTGGAACATAAAGTCCGGCGGGATAACTCCCGGCTTTACCAGATGCGGCTTCTTGGTGGAACACTCAACACAGTAGCAGATCGGACAGTTTTCAATGCAGCCGTAGCACTTGATACAGCGGGAAGTTTCTGCCATAATCATTTCCAGACGCTCCTGTCCGGTTCCAATCGCCTCAAACTGCTTAGTCTGGGCTTTTTTACCCATCTTAACCATGACATTTTCAATCTTGCCTCTGATTTCAAGTCCTTTCGGCTCAGGTGCACAGACTGAGATTACACCTGCAGAGACTGCTCCATCGAGAACAAACGCCCCCTTCTCCGAGCAGACCTCGACAAAGGTTGCCTTTCCGGCCTTTGCACCGAAAACACCCCAGTTCCCGCAGGCAAGGTCACACTGCCGCGGAATCTTCGTCTCACAGCGCTGACAGTTCTGTCTGCGGCCGAGGCCTCTTTCCTCAAGGTCATCAATCTTAATCCCCTTCTCCCGGTGCTCTCCTTTCTCATCGGTGTACTCGATGATGAACTGGCCTTTGTCAATCTCTTCCTTGAAAACTTTGTCCGGGTCAACACCGTACTCTTCGCGAATCATCTTCCGCGCCATCTGCGGGGAAACTGTTCCTCCGCAGTTTAAGCCGATGGAGATGACATTTTCCATGTTTATCTGATTGCGTTTGGCAAGCTCATAGAGAGCCTTTGCATCGCATCCTTTACAGGTTACAGCAACCCGCACATCCTTTGCGCCGTTCAGATACTTCTTGATGAGCTTCGGAAGAAGGAGCGTTCCGCAGTGAAGCGAGCCTGCCGCGGCATCGATCTCTTTCGGGTCGGTGATAAATACCGGCTTCGGGTCATAGACATCAATTCCTTTTCTCACCGTTAAGACAACATCGACAATCTTTTTCTCAAGCAGATACTTAAGAAGTGTGGACACAGCCCCTCCGCACTCGCCGCGGATACCGGAGTCGTTTGTCCATGCATAAAACATATCACCTTTTGCTGACATTTTCAGGCCTCCTTCTTACGGATATTGACCGAACAAACCTTATACTCCGGGGTCTTTGAGACCGGGTCATAAGCCGTGTTGGTCACAAGGTTTGCACGGGCTTCGGTGAAATGGAACGGCATAAAAAAGACTCCTTCTTTTATGTCATTCATAACCCGTGCTCCAACCTCGACCTCTCCGCGGCGTGAGTATAGAACAACCTTTTCCCCGTCTTTGACGCCGAGTTTTGCTGCATCAGCTGTATTTATCTCAAGCCATGCGGCAGGACAGTCGCGGTCAAGCTGTACACAGCGGCGGGTCATGGAGCCGCTCGGCCAGTGCCAGATAGTGGCACCTGTCGTAAGCCAGAACGGATACTCTGCATCAATGACCTCTGCCGGCGGGCGGTGCTCGACCGCCTCAAGCTGTGCTTTTCCTTCTGGCATTCCTGCAAACTCTTTGACATGAAGGATAGCGGTCCCCGGATGCTCCTCCGAGGGACACGGCCACTGGATGCCGTCTCCTTCGAGCTTTGCATAGGTAATTCCCGCATACTGCGGGGTAATGCCGCGCATTTCGTTGAAGACATCTTCGGTCTTTTCCCAGGCGAAGTATTTTCCAAATCCCATCTTCTCTGCAATCATCTTCATAATCTCCCAGTCCTGCTTTGCATCTCCCGGCGGATTCTGCGCCTTTCTGAAGCGCTGGACACGGCGTTCCGCATTCGTCTGGGTTCCGTCTTCCTCGGCAAAGCAGGCTCCCGGGAGCACCACATCCGCGTACCTGGTGGTCTCTGTCTCGAAGATATCCTGTACTACGAGGAACTCACAGTTCTCCATTGCCTGTTCGACCATCTTGGAGTTGGGGTCGGACATTACAGGGTTTTCTCCCAGCAGATACATACATTTTACCTGGTCCGGGTGCTCGTAGAGAATCTCGAGCATCTCCGGGAGGTGAAGACCGGGTTTTCCTTCGGGGACCGAATCAACACCCCAGTATGCTGCAACACGTTTTGCTGCATCTGGGTTCATAACAGACTGGTAGCCGGAGTAGACGTTCGGAAGTGCGCCCATATCACAGGAGCCCTGAACATTGTTCTGGCCCCTGAGTGCATTGACACCGCATCCGGGGATTCCGATGTTTCCAAGGATTGTCTGGAGGAATGCGATGGAACGGACGTTGTCCACACCTACCGTGTGCTGGGTGATTCCAAGGCAGTGTACAAATGCTGTTCTGTGTGCACATTCATGGAGCCATTCCGCAGCGGTCTTCAGGGAGTCAACCGGAACTCCGGTCACAGCTGAGGTGTTCTCGAAGCTGTATTTGTCCTGAGTGACGCATTTCCTGAGGTCTTCGTATCCAAAGGTACGAATCTCAACGAACTCGTGGTCAATCCAGTCGTTTTCAATCATGCATTTCATGAAGCAGTTTAAGAGCTGGATATCGGTTCCCGGGAAGTGCTGGATGTGAAGGTCTGCCTGCTTTGCGGTCGGCGTGACACGCGGGTCGCAGACAACGATGTGTGCCCCGCGGCGTTTTGCCTCCATGATACGGCGTCCCGCGAGCGGGTGGGCTTCGAGGTTGTTTGAGCCGATGATGAATACAAGGTCTGCTATCGCGAGGTCGTCAAACGAGTTTGTTGACGCCCCAGAGCCGAAGACCTTTGCAAGTCCTGCGACAGTCGGTGCATGGCAGAGCCGTGCACAGTGGTCGATGTTTAGGGTCTTTAAAACAACTCTTGCAAACTTCTGCATCGCATAATTATCCTCATTGCAGCAGCGTGCGGATGAGATTACTGCAAACTCCTCCGGCTTGTACTTTGCAAAGTTTTCCGCAATGAGAGTGAGTGCCTCATCCCAGGTTGCGGGCTTCTGCTCACCGGTCTTTTTATCTTTGATAAGAGGAGTGGTTAACCGGTCAGGTGAGTTGATGAACTCAAAACCGAAGATTCCTTTCGGACAGAGTTTTCCCTGGTTTACAGGACCGCGCTGTGACGGCGCGGTGTCGATTACTTTACCGTCTTTTACCACGAGATTGAGAGAACATCCCGCTCCGCAGTAAGGACAGGTTGTAGTGATATATTTTATGTCCATAGGTACTAAATGATTGTCGGGAAGATATTTATGCCTTGTCATAATAATCCCGCACCTTTATTATCTTCCGGCCCCCACCTCTATGCATGATTCGCCCGATTCTCCTCTACGGAGACCCGCGTCTGCGGGATAAATGTGCAGATGTAGCCGAAATCACCGAAACGGAGCGTCGTATCCTTGACGACATGGAAGATACCATGCGGCACCATGCATGCGTAGGACTCTCAGCCCCGCAGATAGGAGAGTGCAGACGGCTTTTTATCGTAAACGCGGCAGGGGTCTTCATCCGCGGGGCAAATCCGGAGATTCTAAGCGAAGGGGCACCTGCAGAGGACAATGAAGGAAGCCCGTGCATTCCGGGCATACAGCGGCCGGTACGTCGTCCGTCAAAGATTACCTGCCGCTATCTCGATGAAAGCGGGGAAACTGTTACCCGCGAGCTCAAAGGACTGGCTGCACGGGTATTCTGCCATGAAAAGGACCACCATGAGGGTATGTTATTCATCGACCGGTTAAAGCCGGTCCAGCAGAAGCTGCTCAGACGTGACCTGGAACGTATCGTATCCCAAACCATGATAACGGATGAAGAGTAACATCTGATGGAGATAACACCATGGACGAAATTGAACACAAAAAAGTACAGAAAGCATCACCTGACCGCGAAGAAATCCGCTCCCTTGCGGAAAAGATACGCCCTGTCATCGAACGTGTCGCGGAGAAAAACGGCTGGGAGTTAAACCCGGTAAAAGATATTGCGGATTCAGTCATCGAAGGACTGGCACGCAACCAGATTCTGCGCGGGAAACGCTACTGTCCCTGCAGGCTCCCCTCAGGAAACGAGGAGTTTGACAAACAGTACATCTGCCCCTGCAGACCTTCGCACGGGGATGTGGAACGCGACGGACACTGCCACTGCTACCTGTATATGAAAAAGGTCTGAAGCCGTCAAAAAACGGACCTGTCCAAAAGAAGAATAAGAATACGAAGAAAAATAAGAAGAAAAGGGCGTGAGAAAGGAGGGGGAACCGGGGTTTACGAAACCCCGTGCTCTTCCACCCTGCTCCAGCCGAGGATATCACGCTCGACCTGTTCCACATCCGAGGAGATATCCTCAATCGCTATCAGTTTTGCACGTTTTTCGGGAGGGGTGTTAAGTTTCGACTGCTGCTCGTAGCGTTCAATCTCTTTTGAAAACTCCTCCGGAAGAGTCGACGCCTCGCGCAGGACCGACACAAACTCATGCGAAAGATACGTATCAATCTGAACCTTGCGCTTTGCCGTGTGAGTAAGTTTTCCGATGTATTTGCAGAGCTTGTCGCGGTCCTCAGGGGATAACTGCTCCGCAAAGTCGTATGCCTCAAGAGTCTTTAGCATCTGCAGAATCGGAAGGACTGCATCGAGTGTTATCACATAGACCGTGTAGTCCGCAAGCGGGTAGACGAAGGTCTCAACCGCTTCCGCCGCGGACCCGGGGATAACCAGAAATGCATCTTTTCTCACATTTTCGTTTTTGCAGTACTTAATCATCTTCTCCGCCTGATCTCTCAGGTATTTCGGGAAGTTTACGAGATCCTCGGGATTTTTAGGGCTTTTTGCATCAAATACGGTGTACATGCCGCCGATGTAAAACACATTGTCAGGTGTGCCCTGATACGGGTACTCGCCTTTCTCACAGCGGGTGATGCAGTACCGCTTTGCGATGACGCGGAGGGTATCTTCCACCTCTTTTTCGTGCCGCTGCCACGAGGTTGCAAGCTTTGTGTTGTGCGCCTCGATTTCATCCAGGACGCGCTGTTCGGCACGCTCATGGTCCTCATTCATCTGGTCAATCAGGGTGTTTAAGGTGGTTATCTTCTGTTCATACTCGCTGTTTCTCTGCTCTTTGACGCTTTCCTCTGCCGCGAGCTGTTTTTTGACCTCGGTGAGTTCAAGACTTTTCTTATCTGCATCAGCTTTCAGTTCATCATATTTTTCCCGTTCATTGAATGCAGCACCTTCTGCTGCAGAAAGCTTCTCCCGTGTCTCTGCAAGGGAGATCTGCAGTTCGTCGCTGTTTTTCACGAGGTCTTTGTATGCAGACTTTGTTTCCTCATGCCCGGTACGTTCCGCAGCAAGCCTTTCCGCGGTTACAGAGAGCTCAGTCCGGACACTCTGAAGGGTGTTCTGCAGGTTTTCGTTCTCACAACCGAGCACTTCGTTTGCGGACACCGCGTCCCTCACACGCTCCTTTTCCGCCGCAAGCTTTTCTGCGGTAACCGTGAGTTCGGTCTGTACCTTCTGAAGGGCACTCTGCAGGTTTTCGTTCTCATGTCCGAGCGCCGCATTTGCAGATACGGCATCAGTCACACGCTCCTTTTCTGCCGCAAGCCGGGCCGACTCTGCTGCGAGCAGTTCCCGGGTCCTGGCACACTCATCCGCATTAGCAGATGCCCGGTCAGATATCTCGCGTATCCTCCGCTCAGCATCCGCTGCCGCTGCCTCATACTGTGCCTCCCGTTCACGTGCCCCGGATTCCTGTGCTTCCGCATCGGATATATTCTGCTGCAGCTCCTGATATGCCCGGTCCGCGGCGGTTTGTATCTTCTTCCAGGAAAACAGTCTGGCAAAAAAACCGGCGGTCCGTACCTGTTCAAAAAACTCATCTGTTGCGGGGTGTCTGTTCATTACTACCATATTATCCCGCAGAGAAGATAAATCTTCGGCGGAGAGGGGGACAAATCCCGGGAGTTCCGGCGTTTTTCCCGCACCCCACGCGAAAAAAAAACGGGGATGCCCGGAAAGATGCACAACAAGCCGATGGATAAACAGACAGGGTTTTATAGAAGAATCACCTTAAAGTATCTGTATGACAGATTACGCAGTTATATCTGAAAAACTGAAGGCAGCACTGCAGCTCACCGCATCTCCTGTTGCAGTCAAATTTGCAAAAACCCCTGAAGACATCCCCGAAGGAATCGAAGAGATTGAGGAGACAACCCGCCACTGCAGAATGGTTTTCCTGGCCCGCGAAGGAAAGGTATTCTATGCGCCTGATGCAAAACACCAGTGCGGAGGAGGGGCATGGGCTCTTGGTCTCCGTGAGAAAGGAGCCGCATTAAAGACCGGGCAGCACTACTTCAAACTCGGGAAATACTCAACCATCAACGCATCCCGCAGAACCATGGAGGCAGTCCCCGCTCTTCCGCAGGAAAACTATGCAACGATCTACGCTCCGCTGGAGAAAGCATCCTTTACCCCTGATGTGGTCATCTTCTTCGCACGTCCTGCTGCGGTGTTAAAGCTCGCACAAAGCACCCTCTACCGCGTAGGCGGCAGAATCTATCCGCAGTTTTCCGGAATCCAGTCGGTCTGCTCCGACGCTGCAGCATATGTTCTTGCAACCGGACAGCCGAACTTCTCCTTAGGATGTGACGGTTCGCGTAAATTCTCCGGAATCGGACCTGATGAAATGGTTGCAGGATTCCCGGCAGAAATGATTGAAGAGATTGCAGAAAACATTGAAAAGGTAACAAAAGCCCCAGGCTCCGCACAGGCGAAATAACTTTTTCACCCTCTTTTTACTTCAGACCGCGGAAGACTCCCCTCTCCTGCGCTTCTGAATCTCTGAAATACCCGCAATTAGGGCAAACACCGCCGCTGCGACTGCAATGACCTCCGTAAATGTATAGATAGAGAGAAAGGTCGGGTCGAAAGCGTAATCCATGCCGCCGATAAATGTGCTGAGAATTCCTCCTAACCGAAGCATCAGATAGACGATACTGTATGCTGCCGCAAATTTGGCAGCCCCTATCCACTCACGGGTAAGAAGGGAGATGGAAGGGCTTATCGCACCCATCAGAAATCCTATCGTGAACACAGAGGCAGCGGCGACTGCAAGCGGTACGTTTTCTACGAAGCAGAGGATATGGATACACGCGGTTATGCCAAAGAGAACTCCCGCATAGAACATCTTTGACTTAATCTTTGACATGAAAATACCAAGAATAATACCTGACACAACATAGATGAGACTAAATAGAGACAGGCAGAGTGATGCATCCACGGCATCGACACCATACCAGACCTCCAGCATGTGGATTAAGTTGCCGCTCGGAGATGTGGCAATGGCGCCGAAGGTAAAACTGAGGAAACACAGGAGGTAAAACCGTCTGCTTGTAAATATCTCCTTTGCAATTAAACGAAGGGAGTATGATTCAGTCTTTGGTTTTTCAGCCGAAACCGCTGCAGCTGCGGAGGCGGCAGCTTCCGCCTCCACTCTCTTCTTCCGTGAAAAGATGTAGAAGAAAAGCGGAAGGAAAACAAAGCCCAGACCTCCGAGAAGTAAAAAGACAAGACCACCGGGAGCTGCCCGGTCTATCACCTGCAGAATGGGAAACAGGATAAGACTGATGCAGTTTCCACAGGAGATAAGGGCAGCTGCGGCAATTCCTGCATGTTTTTCACTTATTACAGGAAGAAGGACACTTAAGACAATCGCATAGCCCGAGATGGCGCTTCCGAATCCGAAAAGGATTACATAGCAGATGATAAGACCTGCAAAAGTCGGAATGAGAAGCATCCCGAAAATTCCTGCAAGACAGAGACAGTATCCGAGGACGAAGAGCTTAAACCCGGAGAACTTCAGCGTCAGTGCACCGCAGAATGGAATGGTCACCAGATTTACCACAAGCATCGCGGTCTGGAGAACAGTGATGGTTCCGTACTCAAGTCCAGTAAGACCCCGTATCCAGTCTGCCATGTATCCGGCATTCAGATATATCGCAGTTAAAAGACCTAAGAGCAGGACACCTGCGACGATGACAAGTATTGAGTGTACGGATTTTTTCATGCCGCTTTCTGCGGGATATCCTGCTGCTGTTTCCGACATATCTTCCAGACAGGGCTCCTGTCATTAACGGGAACTCAGATGAGATTATTTATATGATAGTTTACTGTGATAAAGGTACGTATTTCAAACTCT
This sequence comes from Methanocorpusculum sp., assembly GCA_030539655.1. GTDB lineage: Archaea > Halobacteriota > Methanomicrobia > Methanomicrobiales > Methanocorpusculaceae > Methanocorpusculum. The sequence goes on along the minus strand of JAUNXT010000026.1, from coordinate 4,614 downwards.
GTATAGGATTCAATTATGTATCAGGGCCGGAAGAATCCACTTTTTTTCTCCGGGTCTCCCGGACTGCTGCTACGACTGCTGCGGCCGCTGCAACTACAAGGATACACTCAGTAACAAGAGTCGTAATCACGAGTTCCTCAGTAAGTGCATACTCAATCCCTCCTAAGAATATGCCAAAAATACCTCCGAGCCGCATCATAAGATAGATGATGCTAAACACCGCTGCAAACTTCACAGGACCCGTCCATTCCCGCGTCATGAGAGAAAATGTCGGGCTTACAGCACCGAACATGAAGCCGAGAATGAGGACAACCACCAGCCACATGATAAACGGAATATCAACGAGGAAGAGTGCAAATACTGCGGCAATAACAAGGAAACAGACGGCCGCATATAGTATCTTTGATTTTAATTTCGGTACAAGGTATCCCATAGCAATGCCGGATATGACAAATACGAGACTGAATAGCGACAGGTAAAGAGATGCCGTGTTTGCAGAAAGACCGAAATAAATCTCCATACAGTCGAGAAGAATACCGTTTGGCTCGGTACACACTATACCTAAGGAGACTGCAAGAAAACAGAGGAGATAAAACCGTCTGCTCGTAAATATTTCACGGGCAAGTGAACGCAGGGTAACAGACTCTTTTTTAGCCGCTGCAGCTGCAGGCGATGCTGTAGTAACTTTTCTCTTCTGTGAAAAGATATAGAAAAAGAGCGGCAGAAGACAGAGTCCTGCAACTCCAAGGATAAGAAACACCTGACCTCCGGGGTTTTGCGAATCGAACTGCTGCAGTATCGGGAAGAAGATAAGACTAATACAGTTTCCGCAGGAAATCAGTGTCGCAGCGGCAATGCCTGCAAACTTTTCGCTGATGAGCGGAAGAACGACGCTTAATACAATTGCGTATCCTGCAATGGCACTCCCGAATCCGAAAAGCAGCACATAGAAGATAATCAGTCCCGCAACTGAGGAGAAAAGGAACATCCCGAAGATTCCTGCAATGCAGAGGAGGTAGCCGAAGATAAAGAGCTTAAACCCGGAGAACTTCAGTGTCAGTGCGCCGCAGAACGGAATGGTCACCAGATTTACTATGAGCATCGCGGTCTGGAGAACGGTTATGATACTGTAATCAAGTCCGGTTGAGTGGCGGACCCAGTCTGCCATGTATCCGGCATTCAGATATATCGCAGTTAAAAGACCCAGGAGCAGGACACCTGCGACGATGACAAGTATTGAGTGTACGGATTTTTTCATGCCGCTTTCTGCGGGAAGCCGCGGAATTGTCTCTGTCATTTCTTCTGCAGTCATGATGCACAGCGTCCTCTCCTGTTTAGGACTCAGATGACTTTAACATATAGTTGCTTCTCTGAGATAAAGATACGCTTTTTATACAGTGCTCCAAATCCGGTCACGCCTTCCGGTCATTTGCTTCCGCTTTTTTCCTATAGATTTCACGGATGCCGACAATCAGTGCAAACACGGCAGCTGTAGCTATTACAATCTCTTCAGCCGCGAAGGGAAACATGAAATCCTGATACTCTGCATACCAGATACCGCCGAGAAAGATTGTGGCAATGCCCCCTAAGCGAAGCATCATGTATACAAGACAGTACACAGTTGCAAACTTTACAGGGCCTGTCCAGTCACGGGTCAGGAGCGAGATAGAGGGGCTGATACATCCGATAAATGCCGCAATGATGAAAAGATTGATCATACCAAGGGCCAGAGGTTCATCAAAGAAATATCCGATATGCAGCAGCGCAACAAGAGCGAAGAGAATACCTGTATAGAGCATCTTTGATTTGACCTTCGGAATAAAGATACCTGCAACGATACCGGATACCACAAAGATGAGACTGAAAAGAGATAGATATATCGATGCCCCTGCAGCATCCAGTCCGTAATAGACCTCACTTGTATGAAGCATGTTGCCGCTCGGGGCTGTTGCAAACAGACCGAAGGTAAAACTCAGAAGACATAAGAGATAAAACCGTCTGCTCGTAAATATCTCCTTTGCAACGGAGCGGAATGACACAGGGGCAGCTTTATTCTTCTGCTGCATTGCGACCGCCGCAGATGCATGTTTTCTGCGTCTGAAAATATAATAGATTAGCGGGAGAAGACAGAGTCCTATGACTCCGAGGATAAGAAAAATCTGCCCTGCAGGAAGCTGTGTTTCTACACCCTGGAGTGCCGGGAAGAGGATAAGACTGCTGATATTTCCGCAGGAGATAAGCGCCGCCGCGGCAATTCCCGCGTGTTTTTCACTGATGAGGGGGAGTACCACACTTAATGCGACGGCATAGCCGCAGACGGCACTCCCGAATCCGAAGAAGAGGACGTAAAATATGACGAGTCCTGCGATGTTCGGGAAAAAGAACATGCCAAGAATGCCTGCAATGCAGAAGACATAGCCTGTCACGAAGAGTTTAAAATCAGAGAACTTCAGTGTTAACCAGCTGCAGAGAGGAATTGTAACCAGGTTTACCAGGAGCATCAGCGTCTGAAGGATAGTTATGGTGGAAAACTCAAGACCTGCAGCCCCCCGGATCCAGTTTGCAAGGTAACCTGCATTCAGATAGACAGCGGTAACAAGCCCTAAAAGCAGTACCGCGGCTGCGATTACGAGAAGTGAGTGAACTGATGTTTTTTTTCTGCAGGATGTGACGGGATTCTGCTGTATACAATCTGTCATTGTTCCACCCGGATTGTTACAGATATGTTGGTCCTCCTCTCCGATAAAGCTACCTTTAACGTGCATCTTCCAGCCCTTTATGTATTCCGCTGAAATTTTCATTCCACAACAATCTTCATCCCCGCCCCGCACTCATGGATGGGGAGTTCGCGGTCGATTGCCGCTTTTACCGCGAATGAAACACAGTGGCAGGGATACAGATCATTTATCTTATGTTCTTTAAAGTATGCGATTGTTTTTGCGGTCCGCTCGTCCGCATCTTTCAGATGCAGTCCGCCAAGGATGCCTCTGACCGGTTTTCTGAAAAACTTTTGCGCATACTCTGCGATATTGCAGATACCGGCATGTGAGCATCCGGTAATAATAAAAATCCACCCCTCATCCTCGTACACAAGCGCAGTGTCCTCCTGCACAAAATCCGGAACCAGTGGACCGTCATCCCCGCGCTTCATATCAAACTGCCGCCGCGGTTCAAAATCATTGAGCGACGGAATCTCCCCGAG
>JAUNXT010000026.1:0-1312 GCA_030539655.1 Methanocorpusculum sp. | reverse complement strand
TCAAAAGCAATCCCGAGCTTTTCCGCGTTGCGCAAAAATACATCGGTGTATCCGCAGTCGAAGAGGATTCTTTCGTCACCATCTTCGATGAGGACGGAAAAACCCGGCTCTCCCAGGTATGATTCCGGGACGTATGTCAGTGTGTTATTGTCACAGAGGATGGTAATCTGCATTTGATACACCATATTTTGGTTTCTATATGATATGGGCCTTTTGACACAGCGCCCCGGTCTTGCCGCTCCGATACATTAATGTTATCTCCGCACAATCTCTATTCATACATTTATGAAACCGATACGACTGAGGGATTTTGTGATGACCGCAGACAACTGCATCTATGCGGTCTCGGGATATGAAAATGAAAAGCGTGCCGAGTGCATCCTGCGGTATGTTCCGACCGAAGACGGCGACAGAACATCATGCTTAAACGGTCTCCGATACAGAAAATATGATTTTGCCGATGCATTTGCATGGGTGAAAGAACACAAGCCTGAGTATCTTGACCTTGTGCACCGTGTCCCGCTCGAAGACATTGTCCGCGTGTTAAAGCCCGAGGAGCAGGCGGCATCAATCGCGGAGAGAAACGCCCGTGCTTCAAGGCTCTTTTCGCTTTTTGACCTCCCGGCAGGGTCATTCGGCTGCACCGGCTCTCTCGTTGCAGGGCTCGAAAATAAGGCATCCGACATCGACATGGTGGTCTACGGCAGCCACTGGTTTGCGGCACGCGAAAAGCTGATGAAACTTACCGCAGAGGGAAAAATTCCTGCCATGAGTGAGGAGATGTGGAAAAAGGTTTACACCAAGCGTCAGCCGGATATCAGCTTCGATGACTTTGTCCTGCACGAGGCACGAAAATTTAACCGCGGAGAGTTCGAGGGAACATACTTTGATATTCTCTACTCCAGAGGATATGACAATCTGCACTCGGTCCCGCCAATCACACTCGGAACGAAGACGAAGAAGATGACGATTGAAGCGAAGGTAACTGACGCGTCACTTGCATTCGACTCCCCGGGAATCTACAAGGTAGAGCACGAGGAGATTGATTATGTGCTTTCATTTACCCACACCTACATCGGGCAGTGCTTTACGGGAGAAACGCTGGAGGCAAAGGGTGTGGTCGAGGAGCACGGGAGTCAGAACTGGCTGATTGTGGGGACTACCCGCGAGGCACACGGGGAGTACATCATCTCACGGACGCTTCTTGACAGATAAACAGTGATTCAGTCAGAAGCTTTTTTTTAACATTTTTTGAAAAGTAGTTTTAAATCAGAAAGGGCTTTAAAAACGGGTTAATTAAGCCGCTGGAGGG
>JAUNXT010000005.1 GCA_030539655.1 Methanocorpusculum sp. | reverse complement strand
CGGAAAATCCGGAGATTTTACCGGCGGATACCTGCCGGATAGATTTTATACTTCGGAGACTTTATATTATATACACAAAAAATATACACAAAAAGAGAGGATTGCTATGGGAGGATTATTCAGCAGAGGAGATAAACAAAACCCGTGGATTGCCCGCGGAGAACAGGCATTTGAAAAACAGCAGTATGCGGATGCATGCAACCACTATGTCCGTGCGGCAGAGCTTGAACCGCAGAACCTTGAGGTCCTTATCCGTCTCGCAAATCTGCAGCGGTATGCTGGAAAGTATGCGGATGCACTGGAGACATATATCAAAATAACTGAAGCGGACGCAAATAACCGTGACGCATGGATGGAGCGTGCCCTTCTGGAAGGAAATGCAGGACAGTTTGAAAATGCACTTGCATCTCTTGGCCGTATCACCTTAACAGGAGAGGATACATATCTTAAAGAACGCAGGTGTGACTGGCTTTCCCGCGTAAAAAAGTACAGTGAAGCAGCAGACGCGGTAAAAGAGCTTGTAGACGCGAATCCGGAAAATGAACTGTACCATTCACAGTATGCTGACTATCTGATGCGTTCGGGAAGATATGATGCCGCACTCGAGACCTACACAGACCTCCTCTCTTCCTTTCCGGAACATGCCGGAAAATACACAAATGACGCAGCGTTCTGTGCAGAAATCTGTGGAGATGATGAGACTGCCCTCTCACTCTACCGGACCCTGGATGAAAACGACCCGACGGGATGGTACCGCAGGGCACGTCTTGAAGAAATAAACGGGCTGTTCTCTGATGCTGCCTCCTCCTACAGCAGAGTACAGACCCATGAAGGAAGAGATGAGCTGCAGATAAGTCTTCGCCGCATAAACTCCCTTTTCTGGAGCGGAAAGGCGAAAGAGGCGGGTGCTGAGCTTGAAAAACTCCTCGCAGAAAAAACCGAATCTGCCGATCTCTGGTATATGCTTGGGACCATCTCCTTTATTTCAGGCTCGATGAAACGTGCCGCGGAATGTTTTGACTCATGTATCCGTTTTGCACAGGATAAACCTGATATCTGGAATATGAAAGCCGCGGCTGAGTTCTTCTCCGGACAGTACAAAGCGGCAGGAGCAAGTTTCCGCCGCGCACAAAAACTCTTTTCCAGAAAATCACCGGCCCCCTCTCTTTTTGAGGGCGAAGATGAGATGTCTCTTCTGGAAGATGTTGACCATCCGTCAGGAAAAGTCACGTTTGCAGAGGACAACCCTGAGCTTGCCGCAATCGAGGCATGCTGCCTTGCAGCTCTCGGATATGTTGAGGAGGCGGATAAAGCTGCCCTGCTGGCTCTTTCCGTCGACCCCGCACGGGTTGACATGGAAATTCTTCACCTGCGTCTTCTTGCCTCGATGGGCAGGTACCGGGAAACTGCAGAACTTTCCGAACGCATAGAAGCCATTGCCCCGGATGACAGCACTATTCTTCTGATGCATGCGGAGTCAGAAATGCTTCTTGGTAACTTCACCAAAGCAGCAGAGATTTTCAGTACGCTTATTGAAGAGTACCCCGACAATGTGATGCTCTACTCACGCCTGATGAACTGTATCGTAAATACGGGTAATGATGCCGGTGCAAAAGAAGCGGCGGATGAACTGCTCCGCATAATGCCTGAGTCGGCAGAGGCCCTGCAGACGGCAGCTGACGGCTCGTATGTATCAGGGGACTTCAGAAAAGCCGCCGAAGGGTATGAAAATGTTCTCCGGCTTCAGCCGGAAAACATCAGTGCCGCGGTCTCTTTAGGGAAAGCACGTATGATGACAGGAGAGTATACCGCAGCAAAGGAGGCTTTCTCCTCCGCAGCGGCGGAAGCAGAAGAAAACTTAGGAATTGTGCTTCACCTCGCAAAGTGCGCTGCCGGGGCCGGACACACTGAAGAGGCAGCGGCTCTTTTCTCCAGTATTGCGCAGAATTCACCCGACCTTACCGGAATCTCGGGAGAACTGGTCAGTATCTATACCTCCCTTGGAAGATATGAAGAGGCAGAAGCAGCAGCTGCGGCGGCTGTTGCGGAAAACACTGCGGACTTCCTCCACTATAAGCTTGGCGGAGATGCCTGTATGAAGCTTTCACGCTTTGCAGAAGCTGTGCCCTACTACATCGGAGCACTTGGTTTAAGAGCGGGTGACGAGGCAGTAACTGTATCTCTCGGTCAGGCCTACTTCCGGCTTGGAGACTATGAGGAGGCTCTGAAGACATTTTCAGAAGCTTTAGCGGAGAACCCGGAGGACTGCCATCTTCTTTCAGCCAAAGCGGCATGCGAGATACACCTTGGAAAGTATCCGGATGCAGAAGAAACGCTTCTTACCCTGACAGCGAGTACATCAGAAAACCCGGCAGCTCTGCTGCAGCTCGCAGATGTCCTTGAGCATCTGCAGAAGTATGACGAGCTGCTTGAAGTATGCTCCCTCTATGCAGAACGTCAGCCGGACAATGTCGATATGATTAAAAAAGCTGCCTCTGTCTATTCGATGCGCGGGGAGTATGAAGATGCGCTTGGCGCATACGAAAGGATTCTTGAGCTGAACCCGGGCGATAAAATGTCCCTGCGGCATAAAGCAGAAACACTTGCCGCCCTCTGTCGCTGGGATGAATCAGCAGAGGCCTGTGACGCCTTACTTTCCGCACCAATGGATGATACGGATATAAGGCTCCTCTACGGAAAGGTGCTTACAGCAGCGGGACGTTATGAGGAGGCAGTGGCACAATACACTGTCGTTCTCAAAGCAGACAGGGAAAACACCGAGGCACTCTTAAGATACGGAAACCTGATGTCGCGTGTCGGGGAGTATAAGAAGGCTGTTGTTGCATACGAATATATCTTACGTGCTCTTCCTGAAAACACATTCATTAGTCTTGAAAAAGCGGCTTCCGCCCACAAACTTGGCGACCTGACCACGATGCTTGAATCAATGAAGCATGCGGTGTCTATAGACAGGACAAATCCGCAGCTCTTATCCGGTCTCGGCTATATGGCATACCTTACCGGAAGACCATCGGATGCACTGTCCCTCTTTGACAAGGCGGAAGCTGCCGGGTGCCGCGAAGTGGATATCAGCTGTATTCGGGCACAGATTTATCTCGGCCTGAACCGCTATGACCTCGCGCTTGATGCGGCATCAGCAGCCGCTGAGATGTCCCCGTCAAATGCCCTTTCCTGGCATCTGAAGGCAAAAGCGCTTGAAGGACTTGGAAATCTTCCTGATGCGGTTGAGTGTTATCAGCAGGCACTGGCGGCGGAAAATACTCCTGAGGAGGAGCTGCCATTCCTCGCCGGTTCTGTGTCCGATGATGCGGATGGTCCAAAAGAAGGAGATGGAAGTGATGAGATGGTGTCAGCAGCTCCTGGTACTGACGAAAGAGACTGGGTCGGAAAATCCGAAGCATCTGATGAGGTAAAGAACCCGGCGGAAAAACCGGTCTATGCCCGGAAAAAATCATATGACCATGGGCTGTCATTTGGAGATGACTCGGAACGCGGCAAAAAACCACGCGGCTTTATCATAAACTAACTTCAGGTACAATCGAACACCCTATACAGATTCAGCTAATAAGTTATGCAGATTCAGATCCTTTGCATCGGAAAAATAAAGGACCCGTGGATCTCTGAGGGAATTTCCGTGTTTGAGACACGGCTCAAACCCTACTGCTCCATGACCCTGACGGTTTTACCGGAGGTAAGAATTCCTGACAATGCCTCAGCTGCTGAAGAGAACATGGTGCGGGAAAAAGAAGGTGAGCTTCTGCTTTCTGCGGTAAAAGAAGGGTATTATACAATAGCCCTTGATCCGAAGGGAAAAACCGTATCCAGTGAACAGCTGTCTTCGCTCATCGGAGACGCACGGATTTCCGGACGAAACCTCTGTTTTATGATTGGAGGTCCTCTCGGGTTTTCCAGATCGCTTCTCTCTCTGGTTCGGGAAAAGATTTCATTTTCCGCTCTTACATTCACTCACACCATGTGCCGTCTGATTTTGTTCGAGCAGATCTACCGCGCGTTTCGTATTTTGTCCGGCGAGCCGTACCATAAATAACCCCGGATAGAATCTCTCCGGGAGCATTCCCCTGTTTTTGGATGACTCACAGGATTAATCTTATATCATATTTCTTTCAAACATGTAATTATGAATCTGGTATATACCGGTAAAACAAAAAATGTTTACGCCAAGGATGACGGAACGTATCTGCTCAAATTCAAGGATGACTGCACAGGTGCAGACGGTGTCTTTGACCCGGGAATGAACACAGTTGGGTTAACCCTCGAAGGAGCCGGACGTGCAGGCCTCAGACTTACCGAGTACTTCTTTAAGATTCTCAACGAAAAAGGTATTCCGACGCACTTCATCAGTGCCGATGTGGAAAAGGCCGAGATGACGGTAAAACCCGCAAAGCCGTTTGGAAAGGGACTTGAGGTTATCTGCAGATTCCGTGCAGTCGGCAGTTTCTTCCGCAGATACGGCGACTACTGTACTGAGGGGCAGGCGCTTCCGGCATTCGTGGAGACCACCTTCAAAGACGATGCCCGTGAGGACCCGCCGGTTACAAAGGATGCCCTCGAAGTGCTCGGTGTTATGACTGGTGACAAGTACGAGGAGCTGAAGGTGCTTACACAAAATATTGCGGAAATTCTCAAAGAGGACCTTGCAAAGAAAAATATCGAACTCTATGATATCAAATTCGAGTTCGGTATTATCGACGGAAAGGTAGTCTTAATCGATGAGATTTCCGGTGGAAACATGCGTGCATTCCGTGACGGCAAATCCATTATGCCGCTCGACTTATGCCGTATGGTCCTGGATGAGTAAACTCATCCTCATACTTTTTTGTAAAAAAATAAATTGGTAAAAATCGTTTTTAAAACTCCCCGTCCTGCTCGAAGCTTCGTCCGAACCGGATGGAAAGTTCTGCCTTGTAGAGCTCTTTTCCAAGGTATGCGGCGTGGTCCAAAAACGACACCCCTCCTTCTGCCTGAATCGCTTTAAATACCTCCTCTGCAGTGTCTCCCCGGATAGCATGCCCGCGGCGGACCGCAACAATTTTTCCGTTTTCAACACCGATGCGGAAACTTCCGCACGGGTCAAACGAGAGGTTTTCGCCGGATTTTTCTGCGTCACGGATGTCGTTGTATACAAGCGCCGGCTCATTTCGTCTGCGCTTTTCCTTTATGACAAACACATCGCATCCTGTATCCTTCGGATAAGGTTTTCCGCTCGATGCCTGCATTAAATCAACTGCCCTGCGCATCTCGGAGACTGCCCCTGCGGTTTTATCGGAGTGTTCTGAGACAAGCACCGCAGCACACCCGCACTCGGCGGCAGCGGCCGCAAGGAGAGCACAAAGTCCCGGGCTGTCAGCATCGATTAACTCTGTTGCATTGACACAGCCCATAATCTTTGGAATTTCGGAATCAGTGAGGAACGCTGACAAAGAGGCGGTCATCCCGGATAAGGGCGGCTGCAGCAGAGGGTCCGCAAAGATTTTTGTAAGGCCTGCATCACGAGCCGCTTTAATGGTTTCGGACAGACTGTTCTCACCTCTTGGAATCAGTACTGCGGCCGCTCCCGATGCGGCAAGGTCATCTTTTACGAGCGGGAGAGTGTCATAGGTCACCGAGAAAACGAGATCTGCACGGAAAAGCGACGCTTTGATTAACTCAGGGTCGAGTGTATCAACTGAGAGAACACAGTTAAGGTCTTCCAGAGCAGAAAAACACCGTCTCACATCGTCTGCTGCTGCATCAAAGCCGAACCCCAGGTCAATGCCGTCCGCCCCTGCCTCGAGTGCGCGCTCTGCAGCCTCGCGAAGTGCCGGGTGCCTGTGTGCATCCATAATTTCGCAGAGAACCTTGATTCTTGAATCTTTGCCGAACTTGACCTGCCGCAGGGTACAATATGCGTCTGCTGCCTCTTCCCGCTGTTTCAGAACCTCTTTTGCATGCCGTTTTATTTCCGCGTCGAGAAGACGGTCCGCCGCCTCTGTTTTAGAAAGACCACCAGATACAATCAGTGGAAAACAGAGCCTGATATCTGCCGCGTGGCGTGTTCCGCGAAAGATTGGAACTCCTGTCTCCGTCTCTTCCTGGGAGAAATCAGCAGTGCACATACCAGATACCACCGCGCAGTCTGCGGGGTGTTCGAGCAGTGCTTTTTTCAGCTGGTTTTTTGTAAGAAACGAAGCGATTTCTCCGGTTTCCACGACATCGGCGGAGAATCCTTCTGTTTTTTTCAGGGATTCCCTGATGGTCTCTCCGCTTTGCGTTCCGGTCAGAAAGAGGACATGCATACTATTACTATTATAGGTTTTCAAAACAAATTAGTATTATCAAAAGATATGCCGGAAATCAGATGCGACTTTCATATACACACCTCCGCTTCACCTGACGGACACTGTCCGGTAGAAGCCGTCCTTTCAGCCGCTGCAAAGCGCGGGCTTTCTGCCGTCGCCGTGACCGACCATGACACAACCGCCGCGGCAAAGGCAGCGCTTCTGATGCAGGATTCCCCGGTACTGGTTATCCCGGGAATCGAGGTATCAACCCGTGACGGGCATATCCTCGTTCTTGGGACAACAAAGGAGTATGAGCGGGGAAAACCGGCGGAAGAGACAATAGCTGAGGCAAAAAAGGACGGATGCTTTGTAATCATCCCCCACCCTTATCACCGGTTTCGCCACGCGGTAGGTCTTGCAAACCCGGATGCACTTCCTCTGGCAGATGCTATCGAAGCATACAACAGCCGTTATTACACAAAGCGTTCAAATGAGCGTGCGGCGAAAACAGCCAGGCGCCTTGGAAAGCCGATAACCGCGGGCTCGGATGCCCATGAATGTGCGTATGCAGGCGACGGGATAAACATCATTGATGCGGACGAGGTGAGTGCTGAAGGAATTTTTGCGGCGGTCCGTGCCGGAAAAATCCGTGCAGAGTGTGTCCAGACGCCGCCTTCGGTCTATACGAAAGAGTCGTACCATAATGTTATGCGGAAGATTAAAAAGTTCCTTCATATCGGGATGAGGAAATGAAGCTCGCTCTGCTTTGCGGATACTCAGGCCGTGATTTTTCAGGTTCGCAGTACCAGCCGGATGCGAGGACAGTTGAAGGGGAGTTCATTAAGGCGGGAATCTCCTGCGGGGCGTGGGAAGATGCTAAATCTGCATCGTTCCGGACGGCAGGCAGAACTGACAAGGGTGTTTCGGTGCGGCACCAAGTCATATCAGTCACCACAGAGAAGCCGGAACGTTTCTGTGAGGCGATTAACTTTCATCTTCCGCCTGATATCTGGTGTCTCGGGACAGCAGAGGTCCCTGATGATTTTTATCCGCGGTATGCGGTGCGGTCGCGTACCTACCGGTACTTCTTCCCCTATCCGCTTGATGTTTCGCGGATGAATGAAACTGCTGCTGTCTTTGCCGGGACAAAGGATTTTTCCGGTTTTTCCCGGATGGAGCTGGGAAGAGACCCTGTGCGGACAGTCACTGTGTCGCGGGTTTTTGAGGAACAGGGTCTTCCTGTTTTTGAAATCACCGCAAACAGTTTTCTCTGGAATATGGTCCGCGGAATTGCCGGGTTTTTGTTTGCAGCAGGGCTCGGGACGGCAGAGCCTGATGATGCGGAAAAACAGTTAAAAGACCACATCTGGCGCGTGCATCCTGCCCCTCCAGAGGGGCTGGTGCTCTGGGATTTGGACTGCAGCATAACATTTTCACCGGTGCGGCAGAGAAGTGAGTCTGCGCGTCAGCTATATTCGGCTGCAGAAAAAGCAAGGCAGTCTGCACTGTGCGCTGAGGCCATATTAGGGGAGAAAATGAATGACATGCTCAGAGATTCTGTTATGAGAAACTATGGTTCGCTGCTGAAAGCGGGGAAAGAGAACGGATTTTCGAAATGACGCGGCTGCAGGCTCTGTTTGGACAGCCCTGCCGCCATAAAGTCCCTTTTCTGCCTGTATTGTATATGTGCCGCAGGCATATCACACCCTACAAATTAAGTATTCAGAACACCAATAAATAGATACAAAATATGGAACGTGATTTTCAGCCGGTCAACTTCAAGGATGTTTTAATCGAAATGAAGGACATCTCCGAACTTGCGGTGGACCTGGCTTACTCTGCAGTGCTTTATGAAAGCAGTGCAATCGCAGATGAAGTAATCGACCTTGAAGAACGTATGAATGACCTCGTCTATCAGGCGAGGATTACCAGTATGATGAGCGTGCGTCGTCTCGATGAAGCCGAGGCGATGAGCGGCCTTCTCCAGCTCGCAGAGGCATCGGAGCGCATCTCAAACAATGCTGCAGATATCGCAAAAAATATTATGCGGCATGTCTCATTCCCGGCAAATCTCAGACGTGCTCTGCCTGACGCAGAAGAGGCAACCCACAGAATTGCCGTTGCTGCAGGCTCTGCTCTTGACGGTGTCCGCTTAGGAGACATCAAACTCCAGTCGATTACCGGAATCCGTATTATCCTGATCAGGAGAATGCAGCAGAGGATTTACGACCCTGACAAGCACACAGTGCTTCGTGCAGGAGATATCCTCGTAGGACGCGGGCCGGACTACGGCCTTCCCGAATTCTGCAAACTCGCAGGCGAACCGGAGCCGAACGACAGCGTATCCCAACAGAACAGCATCGCAGACCTTGACCGTGCGGCACAGTTGATGATTGAGATGAAAAACATCAGCGAACTTTCCGTAGGGCTTGCCTACACAGCTCTCCTTCACGAAAATCTCGACCTCGCCAACGAGGTTGCGGCGCTCGAAGAGGAGCTCGATGAGATGCGCTTAAAGCTTGACCTGTGGACACTGGAGGCGGCAAAGCGCACAGACGATGTGGCAAGTCTTCGCGGAATGCTTTACATGTCCTCGTTTGCGGAGTCAATCTCGGATGCAGCCTGTTCCATCGCGGATGTGGTAATCCGTGAAATCGATGTGCCGCCAATCATTAAACGCATCGTGCGCGAGTCAGATGAGGTTATCAGCTGGGTGGCTGTTCAGAAGGGTTCGGCGCTTGATGGAAAGACCCTTGCCGAAAGCCGTGTCGGTTCGGTTACAGGAATGGTAATCTTTGCCGTGAAGCAGGGAAATCGCTGGGTTTACCGCCCGGGAAGAAACTATCGTCTGCATGCGGATGATCTGCTTGTATCCCGCGGAAGACGCGACGGGGAGGAGAAACTCTACGGTCTCTGCGGCGCGGATACCGATGAACTTGAAGACTTTGAGGATGAGTAAACGGCGGAAGATGCCGTATAAAATCACGAACACCATAGATTACACACAGAATATTCAGGAGAACAGGAAATGACTGAAAAAGTATACAGGCTTGGGCCAGGATGTACGGTAGATGATGTTGCCGAGGGAAACATCTATCTCGGAAAAGTCCAGGGTTTTGCAACCTTTGGCATGTTTGTCCAGTTAAATGACAAAACAAAAGGTCTTCTGCACAAAAGCAACATCAGAACCGAACGGAAAGAACATGATGATATCATGGTTCTCATCAACCAGATTCGTCCGAACGGAAATCTTGACCTGCGGGAGATTAATCTTCCGGAGGGAAGCTATACAACAGAGCTGGTTGCAAAGCGTCTTGTCATAAGCAGACTCTCGGACCTCCCGGAAAAGCTCGGACGAAATATCACGGTCGAGGCAGAGGTTGTGCAGATTAAGCAGACATCGGGCCCTACCATCTTTACCGTCTGTGATGACACAGGGACCGAGGATGCAGCTGCATTCACCGAGGCCGGGGTGCGTTCATATCCTGAGGTAAACCTTGGCGATATTGTACGTATTTACGGTGAATCCAACAAACGAAACAACCAGATACAGATTGAAGTGTCCGGAATGACCGTGCTGAAGGGAACTGAGGCAGATATCGTCCGTGCCAGAATCAATGCTGCCCTTGACGCCCGTTCCGAGCCGCCTGAGATTGAGCCGCTGATTGATTCCGGAATTCTTCGTGCATTATGGCCGGAGATGCGAAAACTTGCCAAAATCGTCCGCCGTGCGGTCTTAACCCAGCAGCCGATTATTCTCCGGCATCACGCGGATGCAGACGGTATCTGTGCTGCAGTGTCGGTTGAGACTGCTGTTCTCCGGTTCATCCGCGAAACAGGCGGCGATCCGGATATGGATAACTTCCTGTTCCGCAGAAGTCCCTCAAAAGCCCCGTTCTATGAGATTGAGGATGTTACCCGCGACCTTGACATGCTCTTAAAGGATAATGCGCGTTTCGGACAGAAGTTCCCACTGATTCTTTTAATGGATAACGGCTCCACGGAAGAGGATATGCCTTCATATAAGATGACCGAGGTGTATGGCCTTGATGTTGTGGTAGCAGACCACCATCACCCGGATGAGACGATTGATAAATATCTGCTGGCTCATGTCAATCCATATCATGTCGGAGGCGACTTCGGAGTAACGGCAGGAATGCTCGGTACAGAAATCGCCCGTCTTATCTTCCCGGATGTTGAGGATAAGATTCTTCACTTCCCTGCAGTGGCAGGGGTTGCCGACCGCAGTGAGGCCCCTGAGCTGCAGGATTATCTGGCGCTGATTGAAGGGAAATACACTATTGACGATTGCCGTGACATGGCTCTTGCTCTCGATTATGAACAGTACTGGCTCAGGTTCATGGACGGGCGTGAGATTGTTAAAGATATATTGAATATCAGCGGGCTTCCCGAGCGGCATGAGCGTCTGGTAACCCTTTTGGTAAGTGAGGCAAACGCAGCACTCGAGGACCAGATTACAACCATGATGCCGCACGTAAAAGAGCAGCAGTTATCATCCGGTGCAAAGCTCTTCCTTGCCGATGTGGAGATGTTTGCACACCGTTTCACCTTCCCGCCACCGGGAAAGTCCTCGGGTGAGGTCCATGATCTGCTCTGTAAGAAGTATGCGGATGACCCGATTGTAACGCTCGGGCTTGGCCCTGACTTTGCAGTTATCCGGTCACGCGGTGTCCGGATGAACATTCCGCAGATGGTCAGATCTATGCGCGATGAGATGCCCGGAGCGGGTATTTCAGGCGGAGGGCACCTGGTTGTGGGCAGTATTAAGTTCGTGGAAGGTATGCGGTCAGAGGTAATTTCACGGATGATTGAGAAAATTTCTGAATTTTCTGTACAATAAATCCATTTTTAACACTATTTTTATGTGTTTTTCTTCAGGTATGAAAAGTATGTCCCAAGGGGTCTGTAATCTGATATGAGGAAAAGATATATATGTGAATAAGACTAATATTTACGTGAGGTAAGTCAAATGACCGGACTCAAACAATCCTTAGTTGAAAAAACAAACGACACCCAGTTGAAGATCCTCAGCTACTTAAAAGCCGGAATTGCAAAAGGCGGAAGGTTCTTCAAAGCGAAATACATCGCTGAGGATTTAGGCCTGACCTCCAAGGAGGTCGGAACAAATCTGGCAATCCTTTCTGAAATATGCGAAGAACTCGAAATTTCCCGCTGGAGCTACTCAAACAGCACCACGTGGAGAGTTACAGAGAAAACAAACGAGGCAGTACCCGTTCCGGAGATGTAACCGGAACGTACACCCCCGTTGATTCTTCATCATTGTATCTCACCCCGATATAACATTGAACCATACCAACACAAAGCCGGCTGTGCTTTCGCGCCCGACAATTTTATTTCTTTTTTACGGATGCTCTTACAACAATGTTTAAGTAAGAATAAAACAATGTAATAATGATAGTCGTACATCTGACAGGCGGACGCCGAGAAACAGATGTATCCGGTACGAACGATGAACATGAAATTTGAAAACTGAGTTTGTTTTTACAGCCGTATTTCATTATCTGTGCATCGTTCATCCCTATGCATCTTCTGTCTGTCAGACGACTAACAGGAAAGGTAAGAACGTTGACCGAAGAACTTGTCGAAAAGAAAAAAACACTTTCTGCAGAGGCTGAAGAACACAAATCAAAACGTAACGAACTGAACGCTCAGGCAAGCCAGTTCGCCAAAGAAAGAAATGAACTGAACATGGCAACACGCCAGTATGTCGAAGAGGCACAGAAGAACAAAGACCTCCGTGACCAGGCAAACCGTGATGTCCAGTCTCTGAAGGAAAAGAGAAACGAGTTAAACGACAAGGCAAATGCACTTCACATCGAGATTGAGGCACTCAGAGGAAACCAGGGAGGTGCAGTACCTGCACCGTCATCTGCAGCACCCCATGAGAAGAAACCTTCCGCACGGGAAATCCTGCGTCAGATTGACCAGCTCGAAGAGAAGCAGCAGACCGAACCGATGTCCAAAGAGAAAGAGAACGAGATTGTTGACAAGATTAAGCAGCTCAAAATCGATCTCAAGGACCAGGAAGTTGAGCACGAGCAGAACAAGGAAGTTCGCTCCCGTTTAATTGAAGCACGTGAATACAGAAAACAGGCTTCCGCAATCCACGCAGAAGTGACTGAAAAGGCTGAACTCGCACAGAAACACCACGACTTAATGGTTGAGTGCTACAGAAAGGCCGACAAGTCACGCGAGGGTGCTGATGTAAAACACAAGCAGTTTGTTGAGACACAGGAAGCTGCCGATGTTGAGCACAAGAAGTTCATTGAATGCCAGAAACAGCTCCGTGACTATGAGAAAGTCATTAACGGAATGCGTACCAAACAGAAGAAGGTAAAGACAGTCAAAGAGAACAAATCTGCCCGCAAGGAAGCAGAGAGCATCTTCAATGCATTCAAGAGCGGTGAAAAGCTCACCACTGAGGATCTGCTGAAACTTCAGCGTTCAAAGCTGATTTAAGCAGGTGTACTCACACCAACTTTTTTTTATTTCTTCGTCTCCTTTATTCCCCATCAAACCTCATACTTTAACTACTGGGAGATACAACAAGATTATATGATTACTGTATTATCCGGCGGAACGGGAACGCCGAAGCTTCTGCGCGGTCTGCGGCAGATTCTCCGAGATAATGAACTCTCGGTCATTGTGAATACAGGTGAGGATTTGCGTATGTCCGGGCATTATGTATGTCCTGATATTGATACTGTGACCTATCTGTTTGCCGGGCTCCTGAACACGGATACGTGGTGGGGGATTAAGGGGGATACGATGCACACGTATCATGCTATGGCGCGCCTCGGTTATAAGGAACAGCTGCCGCTCGGTGAACAGGACCGGGCAACGAATATCGCAAGGACCGCGTATCTGGATACCGGGATGCGTCTTACTGATGCTGTCAAAAAGATTACCGATGCATACGGGATTTCTGCCCGAATCATTCCGATGTCTGATCAGGAGATTACGACGTATGTGGTAACAGAGGATGGTACGCTTATGCATTATCAGGAGTACTGGGTCGGAAAACGCGGAAACGTCCCGATTAAAGGAATTGTCAGAAAGACTGCAGACGGTGGTGCACCGACCGCATCTCCGGAGGCGATTTCCGCGATTGAGGAAAGCGACGGGGTCATAATAGGGCCCTCGAATCCGGTAACAAGCATAGGTCCTATCCTTGAATGCTCCGGCATCCGCGAAGCGCTCCAAAAACAGTTCACGGCGGCGGTTAGTCCTTTCATCGGAAGACGTCCTGTAAGCGGACCTGCTGCGGCGCTTATGACTGCCTGGGGGTATGAGCCGACATCTCTTGGAACATATCAGATCTACTCGGATGTTGCCGATGTGTTTATTCAGGATGTCCGCGACACGGAAATCGATGTTCCCGGGGCCGTGCGGCTAGATACGATGATGACGAATGTGAAAAAGGCGGAATCACTTGCGTGGGATATTCTTTCCCTCTTCCCCAGACGGTAAGTTTTGTGGTGTCTGTTTTATCCCTTCTTTTTTCTGCCTGGTTGCCTGGGATTATAAATTAAAAAAATAAAAAAAATCTTTATTCCTTCTTTTTGTACGCAATCGGGTCCTGTATGCCTAAATCCGCGAATGCTTTCAGTCGTGAAAGACATGATGAGCACACGCCGCAGGATTCCTCATTTTCCGAGTAACATGACCAGGTATCCTCATACGGGACATGGAGTCCCAGTCCTTCCCTGAGAATCTCTGTTTTGTTCATCCGGACAAACGGTGTCAGGAGTTGAATCTTCTTTTCAGTCTGTGTTCCGATGTTTATGACATTCTGCATGGCAGAGATGAACTCCGGAGTACAGTCAGGATATCCGGTGTGGTCTCCTGACTGTACGCCGATAAATATCGCATCCCCTCCTTTTGCTTCGCAGAATGATGCTGCGATTGCGATGAGGTTTCCGTTTCTGAAGGGAACGTAAGTGTTTGGCTGTTCCACACGGCCCAGGGCGCCTTTTTCCACCGGGATGCTGAAGTCGGTTAGACTGCTTGCACCGAATCTGGTGAAGTAGTCCAGGTTAATCTCGATGAACTCCAGAGCTTCCAGATGGTCGGCGATTTTTTTTGCGCATTCAAGTTCCTTTTTTTCGGTCCGCTGTCCGTAGTTGATGTGGAGGGCTAAGATGTCATAGCCCATGTCTTTTGCAGTGTAGGCGAGGGTTGTTGAGTCCATCCCGCCGGACAAGAGGCATACTGCTTTCATTGAATCCCCTCCAGTTTGTGGAGCTGAATCTGGAATCTGACCGGGAGATGTTCTTTGATGATGGTCTCAACAAGCCACTTTGTGTCCGTTCCGTAAACCGGTGTTACAAATATTTCCGCACGGAGGTTTTTGTATGAGGCAAGCACGTGCACCATATAGATGTAGTCTGCCTCATCTCCGATGACAAACTTGACGCTGTCGTTTTCCGTTAAGTCGTTTAAGAGTGAGAGGTCGCTCATCTCTCCGGATGAAGGACACTTGACATCCATACATACGGATGCTGACGGCTGCATGTCGGCAAATCCGATTGTTCCGTTGGTTTCGATATCTACTGTTATCTCTGCGGCGCTGAGGATGGTAAGAAGCGGGAGCAGTTCTTTTTTTTGCAGGAGCGGTTCGCCTCCCGTTATGCAGACATATCTGACTCCGGACTCCGAGATTTCCTTTACAATGTCTTCGATGGAGCGCTCTGCTCCTTTTTCAAACGCATACTCCGTATCACACCATGCACAGCGGAGGTTGCATCCGGAAAGACGGAGGAAGAAGCAGGGCTTTCCCTGATGTCTCCCTTCACCCTGCAGACTTACAAATGTTTCTGTTACGTTCATTCCCCGACCTCTGCAAAGCAGCCTTCGGACTCCCAGACGCGGATTTTGCTGACCCGGACGTCTGCAGCGTTTTCTTTGCAGTATCTGTTGAGTCTCTCTCTGATGTCTTCTGCGAGCAGTTCGCTTGTGGGGTCTCCGATGGTTGTAACCGGTGTCTGGAAGGGGGAGACTGCAGATACCAGCGGGTCTTCACAGTTCAGGATTATCTGGTGGTCGAACACGTCTATGATATTTTTTATGATATTATAGTCAATGAGAATTTTTGTTTTTTCATTGATTCCACCGGTCATCCAGACTTCGACTGACCAGCGGTGTCCGTGAAGACGCGAACATTTCCCGTCATAGTGCATCAGCCGGTGAGCTGCGTCGAAGTGTGTTTCCTTGTAGATTGTCGTGGGCATTTCTGCTTATGTATTGTTCGTGAGAGAGTATAAGGTATGTGATAGGAACCGCATTCTTTTTTAACAAGATATTTAGGTGTGTAAACCAAATGATTAAGTATCTATGGCTGATGTGAAAGTACCGCTCGATGTGCCGTCCGCTATGCGCGAGACCTACATCGAAAATTACAACCTTATAACGAAAGGTTCAGGCCGCCTCATGCTTTTTGCAGGCGACCAGAAGATGGAACACTTAAATGACGACTTCTGCGGAGCAGGAATCCCTGCAGACGATGCAGACCCCGAACATCTGTTCAGAATTGCCTCGCAGGGAAAGGTAGGAGTACTTGCCGTCCAGCTGGGACTTCTTGCACGCTACGCAATGGACTATCCTGATATCCCCTATCTCGTCAAGATGAACTCAAAGACGCATCTCGTGGGTGTCTCTCAGAAAGACCCCTCTTCCCGCCAGCTCTGGACGGTTGCACAGATAGCAGACATCGCTGAAGAATATCACATAAAAATCCCCGCAGTCGGTTACACTATCTACCTTGGAAGCGAAAACGAAGCAGAGATGCTCACCGAAGCGGCAGAACTCATCAACGATGCACACTTCCACGGAATGGTCACCGTTCTCTGGATTTATCCTCGTGGAAAGGCGGTAAAAGATGAGAAGGACCCGCATTTAATCGCAGGCGCTGCTGGATGTGCGGCATGTCTCGGTTCTGATTTTGTAAAAGTGAACGCTCCCAAAAAGGACGGAAAATCGGATGCCGCACTCCTTCAGGAGGCGGTAAAAGCGGCAGGAAGAACAAAACTCGTCTGTGCGGGAGGGTCTGCCACGTCCGAGGAGAAGTTCCTCGAAGAACTCTATAACCAGATTCACATCGGCGGCGCATCCGGAAATGCAACCGGACGGAACATTCACCAGAAGTCCCTTGCAGAAGCCGTAAAGTTTTGTAATGCAATCTATGCAATAACCGTGGAAGATAAAAGCCTCGAAGAGGCAAAAGAAATCCTCCGCGGATAATCTTTTTTAACGGTTTCTGAATAATCACGCTGCATCACAGCAGAAGTTTATAGTCTATTAATACCCCCTCTCAGTATCATAGTCACGGGGTTGTACCAATTTTCTGCAGTAATTCAAGAGTAATTCGTTTCGGGCTGAAATGATTTGATACCTGGTTCATTTCATAACAACATCTATATCTTTAAAAGTCGAATGATATTAGCATGTTAGTTTATATTAACGGTAAATATGTACCTGAAGAGGAAGCAACCGTATCCATCTTCGATCACGGTTTCCTGTACGGTGACGGTGTCTTTGAAGGCATCCGTGCATACAACGGAAGAGTTTTCAGACTGAAAGAACATGTTGACAGACTCTTCGACTCGGCAAAGGCCATTGATCTGGACCCCGGAGTCACCAAAGAGGAGATGACCGAAATCATCCTGGAAACCCTTCGTAAAAACAATCTGAAGGCCGCATACATCAGACCAATCTTCACCCGCGGCAGAGGAGCAATGGGAATGGACCCGAAATCCTGTCCAAAGCCTACTATTATCTGCTCCGCAGCTCCGGTTGGTGCGATGTACGGCGACCTCTATGAGACAGGAATCGCTGCAGTTACGGTTGCTGTCAGGAGAAACACCCCAGACTCTCTCCCGCCAAATATCAAATCCTTAAACTACCTGAACAACATTCTTGGAAAGATTGAGGCAAACTATAAGGGAGGCGACGAGGCAATCTTTCTCGACCACACCGGAAAAGTCGCGGAAGGCTCCGGAGACAACATCTATCTCATCAAAAACGGCGTTATGTACACTCCGCACACCCTCAACAACTTAAAGGGAATCTCCCGCATGGTCATTCTCGAGGTCGCGGCAAAGTTAGGCATCAGGGTGGAGATTACTGATGTCGGTCTCTATGATTTATACACCGCAGACGAGGTCATGTGCTCCGGAACAATGGCTGAACTCTGCCCAGTGGTAAAGATCGACGGAAGAACCATCGGATGCGGAAAACCCGGGCCGGTCTACAAACAGCTCCTTAAAGGTTTCCAGGAAGAGACGCAGACCACCGGAACAGAATACTAATTTTTCCACCACTTCCCCTCATTTTTTTTTACATTTCAGGCGCCAGGTGCCCGCATCACATCAGACATAACCGATGACATTTATATGGTTAGCGCACAAATAAGTAAGAATAATATGGAATTAAAGTCAGAGTACGGTCTTTTTATCGGAGGCAAATGGCAGAAATCCTCCGACGGAAAAACCTTTGAAGCACGGAATCCGGCAAACGGGGCATTGATTACCGTTTGTGCGGAAGCAACCGCAGCAGATGTAGATGCCGCGGTAACTGCAGCATGGCAGGCTTTCCCCGAATGGAAAGCAAAAACCAATGCGGAGCGCGCGGTCATCCTGAATAAAATAGCAGACGTTATTGATGCAAATGCGCCGCTTCTCGCATCTCTTGAATCCCAGGATTCCGGAAAACCGATTCGTGAGGCAACCATCATTGATATCCCGACAACCGCCGACCAGTTCCGCTACTACGCAGGACTCATCCGCGGAGAAGAAGGGGCGGTCACCAAAGTTGATGCAAACACTATGGCAATTATGGTCTCCGAGCCGCTCGGTGTTGTCGGTCAGATTGTTCCCTGGAACTTCCCGTTAATGATTGGTTCATGGAAACTTGCCCCAGCGCTTGCCGCAGGAAATTGTGTTGTATTCAAGCCCTCTTCCTCCACATCGGTAACAGCTCTTGTTCTGGCGGATCTTTTAGCAGACATTCTGCCGGCAGGCGTCTTAAATATCATCACCGGTGCCGGAGACAAGGCAGGTCAGTACATCCTCGATCACCCGGGAATTAAAAAGCTCTCATTTACCGGGTCAACCGCAGTCGGATACAAAGTATCAGAAGCTGCAGGAAAGCGCTTAATCCCTGCAACCCTTGAACTTGGCGGTAAATCCCCGAACATCTTCTTTGACGACTGCAACTTTGAAAAAGCCATCGACGGCGTACAGCTTGGAATTCTCTTCAACCAGGGAGAAGTTTGTGCGGCAGGTTCCCGTATCTTCGTACAGGAAGGAATCTACGACAAATTCTTAGCCGCCCTCGTTAAGGCATTTAAGAAAATCAATGTTGGAAACCCCGCGGAATTCACCACCCAGATGGGTGCCATCGTTAATGAGCAGCAGATGAATAAAGTCCTCGGCTACATCGAAATCGGAAAACAGGAAGGAGCAAAAGTTGCAGTTGGAGGTCACCGCCTGACCGACGGCGAGTTTGGAAAAGGATTCTTCATTGAGCCGACTCTTCTTGAAGGAACCAATGACATGCGTATCGCACAGGAGGAAATATTCGGGCCTGTTGGTGTTGTCATTAAGTTCAGGACCGAAGAGGAAGTCATCGCCATGGCAAATGACAGCAAATACGGTCTTGCAGGTGCTGTCTGGACGCAGGACATTAACAAAGCGCTCCGCGTGGCACAGGCAGTTGAGTCCGGACGTGTCTGGATTAACTCATGTTCAAATGTTCCGGCAGGTATTCCGTTTGGAGGAATGAAACAGTCCGGAATCGGTCGTGAGATTAACAAATGCGCTCTCGACCATTACCGTCAGATAAAATCAATCGAAATCAGTACATTTGAATCCCCGCTCGGGTTCTACCCGCAGGATTAAATAGAGATACATCATATAACATCTGGAGAAAAAAATATGCCGTTAAATTTCGCACTGACCCAGAGATTCAAGGTTGTATCAGGGGCAGGAACCCTGTCAACCTTGGGAGAAATCATCACCGCTGCCGGATACCACAAAGCATTTGTCCTTTATGATGCAGGTATCCGCGACACCGGTATCGCCGAAAAAATCCTTACCGTTCTGAAAAATGCAGGTATTGATGCAGTAACTTTCGACAAAGTGCAGTCTGACCCGCCGGAGCACATTGTAGAAGAAGCCGCAGATTTATGCAAGTCGTCCGGTTGTGACTGTGTTGTAGCTGTCGGCGGAGGCTCCACCATTGATACCGGAAAAGGAGTAACAGTCCTCAGATTTAATCCCGGACACATCCTGGATTACGCAAATCCGGAGGTACAGATGCAGTACAGCCCCGGTCTTATTTCCATTCCGACGACTTCCGGAACCGGAGCCGAACTTTCAAACGGAATTATTATTTCCAACTCCAAAACAGGGGAGAAAGTACCAATTGTCGGCTATAATGCAATGAGCGAGTATGTTATTCTGGACCCTGAACTGACCGTAGGAATGCCAAAAGGCCTTACTGCCATGACCGGTCTTGATGCATTCAGTCATGCGGCAGAAGCCTACACCACAGTTCTTACAAGCCCGATTGTAGCCCCTATCTGCGAAAAAGTCATGCAGGAGATTGCAGAGTATCTCCCGCGGGCGATGAAAGACGGACACGACATTGAAGCACGTGAGCACATGCTGATTGCCTCATCTCTTGGAGGATGGCTCCTTTCCAACTGCTGCGCACATGTCGGCCACTCCCTCGCACATGTCCTTGGAGGGTGCCTCCATGTGCCGCACGGGGCCGCATGCGCGTACACCTGCCCCTCGGCACTGCACTTTATTGCTCCGGTTGTTCCTGCAAAAGTCCGTAAAATAGGAGAGATCCTCGGCGCAAAGTTTACCGGAAATGAAGACCCCGAGCAGATTGCACAGCTTACAGGCGCTGCATACAAGAAATTCCGTGACGAGAGTGTTGGGATGCCTCCGCTTTCCGCATTCAATGTAACCCAGGAATCCGCCGCTGCTCTGGCGCCAAAGGTTGTTGTGGAGTGTTTCGCACCGCTTACTCCGCGTCAGGTAACTGAAGATGCTGCACGCGCGATGTACGAAGAGATGTTTAAATAATTTTTTAAAATAAATTTTTAAAAAAGAGGGCTTTAAGGACGCCCCTTCACCTTTCTTTTATTCCAGTATCCGCATCATGGGATATCCGTTTTCAAACTTTAATCCCGCTTTACACTTTGTGCCGTTATACTCAGTTTCGATTACCACATCATACATGGCCCCGCAAAGTTCCGAGTACCCAAATGGGTTTTCGTTCATAAGCGAGCGGTCAAGGTGAACATGTATTGATGTCACATAGGGCTGAAGCGATACAGCGCTTTCAATCGCTGCCTCAACTTTGTCTGCAGTCGAGCGTGAGATAGGCGTTCCCACAAACTGGTGATAGAGCGCCCCGAGTTTGATTGCGGCCTCAAAAACCGCGTTTTCTCTGTCTGTTGCCATGGTATTCTCCAATTACTGTAATAGTTTTATGGTGTTGTTCTTTGGGAGCAGAATCTCTCCGGATAAACGCATCTGTTCAATCATCCGTTCAATCTCCTCCTTTGTGTAGTTCTGTTTCTCCAGATGCTGATACAAAACATCAAGCCCTGCACGTCCGTCAGAGTCTGCAAGGGCCTCGACAGCCTTCTTCAGATCGCGGCGTAAGGTTCTTCCGGCCTTCGTGGTGCTTGATGCAATTTTGTCGATATCAAGGTTGCCGGATTTTGGATCGTATGCTACCTGACGCAGACATGTATCAACAATTTTGATTACACGTGCCGCATCCTCCATTGTTATCTCATCAGCGAGACGTACGCGTGCGCTTGCCTCTCCGAGGCGGACAAGTGCTTCGAGACTTCTTGCGGTCACCGGGACCGGTTTATCCTGACTGTCATAGGCAACACTCCGGAGTTTTTTGTAGTATGAGATAAGGGCATTCTCTGCCTCCCTGGTGATAATCGGGAAACAGGTTCGTTTTGCATACGCCAGATACTTCCGGAGCATCACAGCATCGATTTCTGCGGAAACCGGCTTAAGCTTTTCTTTGAAATACTCCTCGTCCGCTCCGGGAATCGGATATTTCCGGTGCCGCATAATCTCTTCTCCTGCCGAATGTGCCCGCAGAATATGGTTTGCGATGTTTAAGTCGCGGGTTTCATCCGGCTGGTCCTTCATAATAAAGATGAGGTCAAAACGGGAGAGAAGCGACGGTGGCATGTTAATCTGCTCTGAGATATTCACATACTCGTCAAACCGTCCGAGCTTCGGGTTTGCTGCCCCTAAAAGTGAGCAGCGGGTGCGAAGTGTCGCGTTAATTCCTGCCTTTGCAACGGATATGGACTGCTGTTCCATTGCTTCGTGAAGGGATGAACGGTCTTCCTTCTGCATCTTATCCATCTCATCGACCGCGGCGATTCCTTTATCCGCCAGAACAAGAGCTCCGGCTTCCAGTGTCCAGCGCCCGCCTTCCATATCATCTTTGACAGCTGCTGCTGTAAGACCTGCGGATGATGCGGACTTTCCGGAGGTGTAAACGCCGCGGGGGGCAAGTTTTATCACATAGCGCAACAGCTGGGACTTTGCAATACCCGGGTCTCCCACCAGAAGAACATGGATATCGCCCCTGAGGCCGCTTCCGTCGGGCATTTCTTTAGCGATTCCTCCAAAGAGTTGTAAAGCGATTGCCTCCTTGACATCATCGTTTCCGTAGATGGTAGGTGCAATCGAACGGGCAATTTTTCCGTAAATCGCCGGGTCAGTGGAGAGTTCTTTGATGACTTTTTCATCCTCTTCAGAGATGTCCACCTCCTCGAACTCCTTGATGGAAATCTCAATCGAGTTGCACTCAATATAGAGGTCAAAGACGGTGCTTTTCTGCCCGTTCTGGATGCGCTGAACACTGCGGAGGATGCCGTTGATTATGATACGGTCCCCCGGAGCTACCACTCCGCAGATATCGTCAACACAGTCGATATCGATGGTTTGCGGCTGTTCACCTCCGCGCAGACCTTCGGGGGTTTCCTGAATGCGGAGTTTCTGTGAATCAATGAAGGTGGAAAGGGCCTGGACCAGTTCCAGCTTTTTCTGCGTACACTCGGCGTTTCCGCACATATCAGGTTCGCTGTACGTTCCGTAGTCCTGAACCTTCCTTGTGATATGCCCGTTTGCGCAGCGGAATGCTCCGATTACAAGTCTTGGGCGGACTTCTGTTACCCGGCGGACGATGCCGTCGACGCTGATGAATTTGTTGATGTGCTCTGATCTGATGTCGCGGATGCTGGTCTTTCGCGGGAGGTGCACGAATCTGATGTTGATTCCCTTGATGATGTCCTCTGTGATGTCACGTCCCTCAACATCCTTTCCTGAGACCAGATTTGCCGAGCGGATGGCATCTTTTATGTCGCCTAAGGTTTTTCCGGGATGCTCTAACAAATCGTCTGCTAGGATAATTCCGGTTTTACCGTACTTTTCCAGAACATCATACTCTATTTCAAGTGAGCGTGTGCTCGGATATTCACGGGATATTTTGTTGAGCGCCGACTTGTACTTCTTTTTGAGGAAACCGCTCCATTCCTCTGCCCGGTCGATTACTTCAAGTTCTTCTGCCATTCACCCTCCGATAGATAATATGTATTTATGTGTTTTATGGAAATAAGAGAATGTCGGAATCAATTCCGGCGTAATTATCAGCCGCAGTCTCTTTTCGCTTTGTCTTATGCCTTGAAGAGGGTTTTCGGCCCGGAAAAAACAGTCCTCTTTTTTCCCGCACTCCCGAACCCCAAACCCTAATATCACATACACACAATATTATTCAGCATCAATGCCCGACCCCGTAGCAGCTGCTGACGGTACAGGACCGGTGTACAACACCGAAGATAAAATCCCGCCGTCAACCCTGATCCTCACTATTCTGCAGCACTTTTTTGCGCTTGCAGTCTACTTCACCTATCCTGTTATCATCAGCGGAGCGGTCGGCGGCGGGGAAGCAGTTACCACAACTCTTATCTCCACCACATTAATCGGTTGCGGAATCGCAACCCTGCTTCAGGCGGCACGAAGAATCGGAAGCGGACAGGTTCTTCCGATTATTCCAAACTCCTCGTACCTCCCCGCCTCCCTTCTTGCGGCAACAGGAGGGGGACTCCCGATGCTTTTTGGCATGCTCATAGTCGGGGGGGCTGCTGAAATGCTTATAAGCCGCGTGACTGCTTTCTTCCGGTTTGTCTTCCCGGCTGAAGTCTGCGGCACCGTTCTCTTCCTTCTTGGAATTGCAATTGTTCCATTCGCTTTTCCCCTCTTCTTCGGAAGTACGAACTCCTCTCCGCTCGACCCGGCAGCAACTGCAGTGGGGATTATAACCCTCGCTTCGATTATTATACTAAGCCTCATTAAAAAGCGGGTGTTTAAATTTTATTCAACTCTGATGGGGATTGTCATCGGTTTTATCGCCGCAGTCCTTTTAGGTGTCTTCAATCCGGATGTTTTGTCCGGAATCGCCGATATAACCCCATTTGCCGTCCCGGATTTTGCCTTCCTTACCGGAAACTTTGCATTCAGTCCGGCTCTTGTTATTCCGTTCATCATAGCTGTCATTTGTATCGTCATGAAAACCTCCGGAAATATCACTCTCTTAAATGCCTATACTGGAGCAAAAAATCCGAAGTCCCTTCAAAAAGGTCTTTTCATGGAAGGTGCAGGACTTTTACTTTCCGGAGTTCTCGGAGGGGTAGGTACTGGGACCGCATCCAGTGCCGCGGGGCTTGTGGTGGGTACAGGCGTTGCCTCGCGGAAGGTAGGTATTGGTCTTGGGATTCTTCTTATCAGCTGCGGATTTATTCCGTTCTTTGGATGGGTCTTTAATCTGATACCGGGTCCGATTCTGGGAGCGGTCCTGATTTATGCCGTTGTGTTTGTTATGATGAGCGGGATATCCGGAATCGCCTCCCGCGTCCTTGACACGCGGCGAATATTTGTCATCATTCTTCCGATTTTAATCGGTGTGTCATCTGCAGTCTGCCCCTACCTTTACAGCGGTCTTCCTGAATGGGCGGAGTTTTTCTTTGCGTCACCTCTTACCGCCGGTTCATTTGCCGCGGTTCTGATAGGTGTGCTTTTAAAAATCGGTATCCCGCATCATAAGGAGCTGAAACTTGCCGGAGGTAAAAAAGCGCGGGATCTCATATCAGAGTGTGCGGCACTCTGGACGATGGATAAGACACAGGCAGCGTCTCTTTCAGAGGAGGTGCAGAAAACTGCGTATTCCATGAATGCCGAATCGGTGAAGGTGGAGCTTTCCAAAAACCGCGGACAGGTAACGGTGGAGATTTGCGGTGCGGATGGTGAAAAAGCCCGCCTGACGAAGGTTATGCTGTAAGGGATTGCGGCGCGGTATTCGCGTGGATTCGCATTCCAGGTGGTCAGGATACACTATAGTTACAACAACGACAAAGAACCGGTGATTGAATATTCCAAAAAAAGTGCTTAATGAGAATGTTTTAGGATTCTTTCAAACCCGATACACCCTTCTATCTCCTTCCATCTTTCAAACCCGTACCCGATTGTCCCTGCAGCATGGCTGTCGCTTGAAAGAATAAATTTTCCGCCGTTATCCAGAATAAACCTGCGCATCTCAGCTGAAGGATAGGGGAGAGTCCGGTAGCCACGGCTTACCGCACCAAAGTTAATCTCAAAGGGAACTCCGCTTTGAAGAAGCGTCCGGGCGGCACCCTGCCATGCGGAAACATACCGTGCATCCGACTCATCGAACAAAGCGCTGTTCTCATTGAACTTTGATATCAGATTAAAATGCCCTATGATATCTGCGTTTGTCCGGACAGCAGCATCTGCCTCCAGCGCATAGTAGCTGCTGCAGAGAGCATAGATGTTATCCCCGAAATACCGTGATGCTGCATCCTGCAGGATGTCCGCACTTTCATCAACCGGAATCAGCGTGTCCTTCTCTTTGATGAAATGAACCGAACCTATCACATAGTCAAACCCTTCTGCCGGGTATTTTGACAGAATATCCTGCTCGATTCCGCAGAGTACCTCAATCTGCCCCCGGTACTTTTCCTTCAGGCGGGCGATTTCTTTTTTGTATGCGGTGAGGGAGTCCTCTCTCATACACCATTCCTCGGCCCCCTTCACAAACGAATGGTCCGAGATGCCTATTCGGGAAAGCCCGAGCTCAATCGCCCGGAGGACCACCGTTTCCGGGGTGTCCGCCCCGTCGCTGAACGTTGTATGGACGTGAAGGTCAAAGTTCTGCATGGCTTCCTGTCGGCTGATGACGCGACTTACGTCATCTTCTCCTGCTTTACCTTGTGGTCAATGACATGCCGGGATGCGAGCTCTTTGGTGATGTCATCGAGGGAGATTCCTGCCTCAATCATTAACACCATCACATGGTAGACCAGGTCTGATATCTCATAGATGGTCTCCTTTTTATCGCCTGCCTTTGCGGCGATGATGACCTCTGTGGACTCTTCACCAACCTTTTTCAGGATTTTGTCAATGCCTTTTTCAAAGAGATACGTGGTGTATGACCCCTCTTTCTTCTCGGTCTTTCTGCCTTCGATAAGCCTCATCAGCATATCATAGGAAAACTCCCCTGCCTCCGGATTTTCATAGACCGGATAGGAAAAGCAGGTTTCGGTTCCGAGATGGCACGCGGGTCCGTCGGGAGTTACCGCAATAAGCAGAGTGTCTCTGTCGCAGTCCGTAGTAATTGATACCACATGCTGATAGTTTCCGGAGGTATCTCCTTTGAGCCAGAGTTCGTTTCTTGAACGGCTCCAGAAGCAGGCGAGATTTTTCTCCATCGTAATCGTTAAACTCTCTTTGTTCATATAGGCGAACATCAGCACTTTCTTCGTTGCTGCGTTAATCACAATTGCGGGAATTAATCCCTTTTCATCGAACTTCAGTTCCTCGGTATTAATCATATCTGTCATAGTTTTATCCTCATTAGTTTGGTCCGGTCAGAGGTACTCCTCTGTAAGACGTACCGGTATTTTCTCCTCAGCCATACGTTTCTTCAAATCCGCAATCTCTACCTCATGGAAGTGGAAGATTGAAGCCGCAAGGCCTGCATCAATCGTCGGGATGCGGGTAAAGAGGGTGATAAAGTCCCCGATGCACCCGGCACCGCCTGATGCGATGACCGGGACATTTACTGCTTTACAGACCGCATCGAGCAGTTCAATGTCAAAACCCTGTTTGACGCCGTCGGTATCGATTGAGTTCACCACCACTTCCCCGGCACCTAAGTCAACACAGTGCTTAATCCAGGAGATGGCCTCAATTCCTGTATTGTCGCGCCCCCCTCGCGAAAACACGGTAAATTTCCCGTCAACGCGTTTGATGTCTGCGGATAAGACAACACACTGGCTTCCGTACCGCTCTGCCGCCTCTTCAATCAGCGAAGGGTTTCTGATAGCGCCTGAGTTTACACTCACCTTGTCCGCGCCGCACTTTAAGACACGGTCGAAGTCCTCAAGCGAGGAAATGCCTCCTCCCACCGTCAGCGGAATAAAGACCGACTCCGCGGTCTCGGTTAATATCTCAGAGAAGAGTCTGCGGCCTTCTGCGGAGGCTGTAATATCATAGAATACCAGTTCATCCGCACCATTCTGACTGTAGTATTTTGCAAGCTCCACAGGGGATGATACATCGTGCAGTCCTGCAAAATTCACACCTTTTACGACCCGTCCGTCCTTTACATCCAGACAGGGAATAATCCGTTTGGTAATCATGTGTGTCCTCCGGCGGCAATCGCCTCTTTCAGATTGATTTCTCCAGTATAGTAGGCTTTTCCGATGATTGCCCCGTAGAGATTAAGGGAGGCTAAGTGCCGCACATCGTCAATCGTTGTGACTCCCCCTGATGCGGTAATCTGCAGCGAGTACTTTTCAGCGAGTTTCCGGTAGAGTTCACGGTTTGTTCCTTTCATCGCCCCGTCTTTGGAGATGTCGGTGCAGATAACTGTGGAAACGCCGGTCTTCTGCATCCGCGAAAAGAACTCGTCAAGGGTAACTGCGGTTGTTTCAGTCCAGCCGGAAACGGCGATTTTTCCGTCGCGGACATCTGCGCCGACAGCGATTTTTTCACCGTATCGGAGAACTGCTTCCTGCAGAAACTCAGGAGAGGTTATCGCGGCCGTTCCGAGAATGACGCGGTCAAGGCCCGCAGATAAATATTTCTCCACGGTCTCCATGGAGCGGATGCCGCCCCCTACCTCGCAGAAAAGCCCGCTTTCCTGCTTTATGCGGCAGATGACATCAAAGTTCGGTGTAGTCCCGTTCTTTGCCCCTTCAAGGTCTACCAGGTGGATGGCTTTCGCACCGGCTGCTTTAAAGTCCAGGGCGACCGCTGCCGGATTTTCGTTATAGATGGTCATCTGCTGATAGTCGCCTTTAAAAAGCCGAACGGCGCGGCCTTCATACAAATCTATTGCGGGAAATATAATCATGGTGCTCTCTCCGTCTCTGAAAATGCCTTTAAGATGCGAAGTCCTGCGTCTCCGCTTTTTTCCGGGTGGAACTGGCAGCCGAAGACGTTTCCAAGTCCTGCGGCAGCCGTCACTTCAGCCCCGTAGTCGGTTGTCGCGAGAACAGAGTCCTCACAGTCTGCCGCGTAGAACGAGTGTACGAAGTACACGTACGTTCCGTTTCTGATGGTGGAAAATATCGGGGATTTTTCCCCTCCGTTTTTAAACGAGAGTGCATTCCATCCAATCTGCGGAATCTTGTATTCCGGAGGGATATATCCTGCAAGCGGCTTTACGCAGCCCTTTAACAGACCGAGTCCTTCATGCTCTCCGAACTCAAGGCTTTTTTCGAACAGGAGTTGCATTCCAAGGCAGATGCCAAGAAGCGGTTTGCCGTTTAAAGCTTCTGCCGTCACGACTTTGGAGAGGCCGGTGTTTCTGAGTTTCTCGGCGGCATCTCCGAATGCTCCGACACCCGGGAGAATGATTCTGTCTGCTTTTTCGAGCACATCCGCGTCGCCGGTAACCACTGCATCCGCATGAACCGCACGAAGCGAAGACTTCAGTGAGAATAAATTGCCGACACCGTAGTCTACGATTGCAAGCATTTCAGAGCGACCCCTTGGTTGAGGGAACCTCTCCCGAGTACGCGGCATCAAATGATACCGCCGTGCGGATACTGCGGGCTGCCGACTTAAATGAGCCTTCGATGATGTGGTGCGAGTTGCAGCCGGCAAGTTCTATGAAATGCAGCGAGCACTCTGCTGTCCGTACAAACGCATGCCAGAACTCCTCGGCAAGCTCCGAGTCGAAGTCTCCGATCTTTTCTGCAGGGATGGATAAGCCGTAGTTTAACGAGGCGCGTCCGGAGAAGTCAATCGCGGTCAGGATGAGAGCCTCATCCATCGGAAGGGCCGTAAATCCGTAGCGGGCAATGCCTTTTTTATCGCCGAGCGCCTCCTTAAATGCGGTACCTAAGGCGATTCCGAGGTCTTCTGTTGTGTGGTGGTAGTCAACCTTCGTATCTCCGCTGCAGGAGATGTTCAGGTCAATGCGTCCGTGCGAGGCAAACAGGGTCAGCATGTGGTCCATAAAACCGCAGCCGGTGTCTATCTTTGCCTTTCCAGTACCATCGAGGGTAAGCGACAGTCTGATGTCAGTTTCTTTCGTGGTTCGTGTAATGTCTGCTGTTCTCATTTTATCTCCTCCAGAATTGCTGATACAGTTTTAATGAAAGTCTCCATCTGCTCATCGGTTCCGATGGTGACCCGGTTGTATGCGGCGATGCGTTCTTTATCAAAGTGGCGGACCAAAACGCCGCGTTCTTTGAGTTTCAGGTACAGTTCTTTCCCGCCGATTTCCGGGTGCTTTATGAACAGGAAGTTCGTTGAGGACTCCGGTCCTGTAAAGCCCATAGCCTTCAGCCTCTCGGCGGTATGGCGGCGTGTCTCCATGATTTTTCTGCAGTTTTCTCTCGTTATATCCTCCTCTTCGAGTGCGCCAAGGGCGGCTGCCGCGGTCGTTCTGCTCACATTGTAGGGGTTTTTGGAGAAGCGGATGCGGTTTAAGTCGGAAATCAGCTCAGAATTTCCGATGCCAAAGCCAAACCGCGCCCCTGCAAGCGAGCGGGACTTTGAAAATGTCTGGACGACAAGAAGGTTGTCATATTTTTTCGTCAGTGGAACCGCGGACGCTGCGCCGAAGTCAACATATGCTTCGTCGATGACAACAACCGAGTCCTGGTTGCTTTGGACAATTGTTTCAATTTCAGCAAGGGAGAGCGCAACACCGGATGGTGCATTCGGGTTTGCGATAAAGACTGTTTTCCCGGCACCTGCATAGTCTGCAGGGTTTATTGATAAGTCGTCTCCTACAGGGATTTCTGTTCCGGAAACACCGTTCATACAGGCAAAGACCGGATAGAATCCATAGGATGTGTCAGGGTAGACGGCGCCTTTTTCGCAGAATGCGGCAAAGGCGAAGTCCAGAATCTCATCCGAGCCGTTTCCGACAATCACCTGATTTGCCCGAACACCAAGGACCTCGGCTATTTTTGCGCAGAGTACCTTGTACTCCGGGTCCGGGTAGAGCATAAGTGAAGACGCCGCATCACGTGCGTATGCGAGGGCCTTCGGGGACGGGGGGTACGGAGACTCGTTAGTGTTGAGTTTTACATACTGCATATCCTGCGGCTGTTCACCAGGGGTGTAGGGCTTTAATGCACTGAGTTTTGTCGTAAAAAAACGGCTCATGGCGTCTTCTCCGTGCGAATCTTCGCACTCTTTGCGTGACCGGTAAGCCCTTCTTTTGTAGCAAAGGCTGCTATGTCATCTGCAACACGGGCTAATGCCTCTTTTGTGTAGTAGGTGTACTGTGTTTTTTTCACAAACTCGTCAACCGATAAGGGGCTTGAGAACTTTGCAGTCCCGCTTGTAGGTAAGGTGTGGTTTGGTCCTGCAAAGTAGTCCCCTAAGGCCTCCGGGCAGTTTCGTCCGAGGAAGACCGAGCCTGCGTGGCGAATCTTATCCAGGTAGTCGAAGGGATTGTCCACGCACAGTTCGAGGTGTTCAGGGGCAATCTCGTTTGCGATATCGATTGCCTGCAGAAGATTTTCCGCTACAATAATTTTGCCGTTGTTCTCAACTGAGGCTCTTGCAATTTCCTCACGCTCAAGTTTCGGGAGCTGCACTTCAATCTCTTTCTGCACCGCTTTTGCAAACTCCGCGGAATCGGTTACCAGCACCGCAGAAGCGTTTTTATCATGTTCTGCCTGCGAGAGAAGGTCTGCTGCTGCATAGGCAGGATTTGTTTTCCCGTCAGCTACAATTAAAATCTCACTGGGGCCTGCTATCATATCAATCGATACGAGTCCGAAAACCTGTTTTTTCGCTTCGGCGACAAAGGCGTTTCCGGGACCTACGATTTTATCCACTTTTGGGACGGTCTCTGTTCCGTAAGCGAGGGCTGCGATTGCCTGTGCCCCCCCTGCCTTATAGATTTTATCAACTCCTGCTACTTTTGCCGCGGCAAGAATCGCGGGATTGACTTTTCCGTCCTTTGCAGGAGGTGTCATCATAACAACCTCGGGAACACCTGCTATTTTTGCAGGGATGGCATCCATAAGTACTGTGGACGGGTATGCAGCAGTTCCTCCCGGAACATAGAGTCCTGCACGGTCCACCGGAATTACCTTCTGTCCGATTACAATGCCGTCTTCGTCATTGATAATAAAGCTGTTTCTGACCTGGCGTTCATGGAACTTTCTGATGTTTGCCGCAGCACGCTCCAGAATTCCGACAAACTCCGGCCCTGCCAGCTGTACTGCTTCGTCGATTTCCTCAGGTGTTACCTCAAGGGAGGATAAGCGGACTTTGTCGAACTTTTCCGTCAGCTCAAAGAGTGCAGCGTCGCCCTTTGTTCTGACCTGGCTGATGATGCCGGAGACAATGTCAGCAACGTCTGCCATTGGCATATTCCGTTTGAATATTTCGCTGTTTTTGGTTTCTCCGTAGGTAAGTATCTTAATCATTTATGTTGTCTCCTTCTTTATTCCACGTACTACAGCATCAATCTCTGCTTTTTTAAATGCGTACGATGCTTTGTTTGCTATGAGGCGGGCACTGATTGGAACAATGGTATCTATCACCTCAAGGTTGTTCTCTTTTAAGGTGGTTCCGGTCTCAACAATGTCGACAATCAGGTCGGAAAGCCCTAAAAGCGGCGCGATTTCAATCGAGCCGTTTAGGTGGATAATGTCAATATCGCGCCCTCTCGAAGTGTAGTATGTCTGTGCGATGTGCGAAAACTTCGTTGCAACGCGCAGGGTCCGTGTGGTATCATCACGATATCCTTTCGGTGCAGCAGAGACCATCCGGCAGATTCCGCAGCGGAGGTCTGCCAGCTCGTAGATGTCGGGCTCATACTCTAAGAGGATATCTTTTCCGGCGACTCCGATGTCTGCCGCACCGCGTTCCACATAGACACTGACATCAGAAGGCTTTACCCAGAAGTAGCGGACACCGTTTTCCACACTTTCGAAGATGAGTTTTCTGCTCTCCTCCCTGATTTCAGGGCATCCGAATCCGGCCTTTTCAAACATATCATAGACAGACTCGCCGAGCCGTCCTTTCGGTAACGCAACGTTAAGCATATTAGTTCCCTCCAAG
Organism: Methanocorpusculum sp.; assembly: GCA_030539655.1. GTDB lineage: Archaea > Halobacteriota > Methanomicrobia > Methanomicrobiales > Methanocorpusculaceae > Methanocorpusculum. The sequence goes on along the minus strand of JAUNXT010000005.1, from coordinate 23,161 downwards.
AGTTATTGTTTCGCGGAAACGCAGATTTCCCGGAACACTTTTCTGTGCGGATACCGATTTTCCGGCCGCCGTCAGTTCACGAATCTTTTTTGCAACATCTGCAGGTGCTGCGGCATCACTGTAGAGAAGCAGGGTGTCTACATCATAGTCATTTCTTTCCCGCAGGAGGAACTCAAGCTTATCCAGGTAGACCGCAAATCCGAGTGCCTTTGACTTTTTCCCCATCTTCTGCATCAAAAGGTCGTATTCTCCGCCTGATAAGACCGCATCCGGGACGCCGTTTACAAATCCCTGGAAGACGATGCCGTTGTAGTAGTGCATGTCGTTTAGGAGGGAGAAGTCGATTTTGACCGCTCCTTCAGGGAGATGGGAGATAATACGCTCAAGTGTCTCTATATCGCTGTTTTTTGGGAATAGTGTTTTCAGGACAGGGAAGACCTCATCGGGTGTTCCAGATGCGGACATGAGGGAGGAGAGGAGAGCAAAGTTTTCATCGCTTACTCCTTCTTCTTTGCAGACGGAGGATGCTTCATGCATGTTTTTTGCCCCGATACACTGTATGAGGCGTCCGTATGCCGCCGAGGATACATGAAGCGAGTCTAAGATGCCGGTAATAATTCCAAGATGGGAGACTGCAAGGACAGCAGTGTCGGCAATCTGTTTCAGACTTTCGGATGCCAGCAGCAGGACTTCATAGCGGCAGTAGTCGTCGATGTCACCGATGCATTCAAGTCCTGCCTGCATTATCTCTCTGAAGGGTTTTCCGGGAGCGGATGTTCTGCAGACATATTCATTGTAGCAGAGTTTCTGGACGGTGCCTTTGATATCTTTGCTGTTTTTTACGATGGATAACGTGACGTCCGGCTTTAAGGCCATCAGTTTTCCATCGGTGTCGGTAAAGGTGATGATGTTGTCCGATACCAGAAAGTCTTTGTTTCTTACATAGAGGTCGTACTCTTCAAACCGGTTCATTTTGTACGGCTGGTAGCCGTATTTCCGGTAGAGGGTGCGGAGTTTCAGAATGGTTTTTTCTTCGCTTAACAGTGCCTCATCCATAGATAAATCACCTGCGGTGTGTTATTGTGGTATTATATTAGCACTTTACTATAATAAAGTATTCGGTGGAAAATGTAGAAATGTATATATTGAGTCTGTCTAAAGAACTCCCAATCTCGTTAGCGAAGGTTCTGATAAGGGTGAGTACCTTTATCAGTTTTGCTGGAAAAAATAAGAGAAATGTGCCTGCTCCTTTCTCCGAAGTTAACATGACAACTGCAAAAAGACGTAGGCGCGGGAAAAATCAGCAGAGATATTCAGAGCCGGAGCTGCTTCATTCTCATCTCCTTGTACAGCCAGGTTGTCGAGTGGTGGTTAGAAACAGTTCGCGGGGCAGTCTTTTTAAATATATAGCGGTATCTAGTTAAACCTTTACCCTGCAAAAAGGGAAAAAGGTTGAGAATGTTAAAGATCGATGGCGTTACCCATAAAGTATTCTTCGTACATATGCATATATCACATTTGCCTAATAGAAGTCATTCAAGAAATTAACGTTATGGGCAACGCCAGTAGGAGGAATATGTTGAAACGATACCTCTCAAAAACTGAAAAGATAAAACCGGTGTTTAACCGGTTTGTAGGGATTTAGAAAGACAGGAAAGTACTGAAAAGATCCGTCAGGAATTTAGAGATTGTCTTTTGTACCCCATCAAAGAGTGATATATCTGAATAATATTTTACTGGTTCTGTACTGTTTGCTGCCCTTGCACCATAAATTGCGGCAGATGCCCCATCTTTCAGAACATCTATGGATTCAATATTATTTGGGTTGAGACCAACTGAAGTACTGGAGGTAACCCCGTCAATTACGTAGAGGGGAGATGTGTTACCAATAGTGCCGATACCACGGATATTTACTTTGAATCCTTTACCGGGTTGTGCACTTTTCTGGGTAATCTGTACTCCCGGGGTCGAACTCTGCATTGCCTCTAATGCGTTGGTTGTGTTCAGTTTTGCTATGTCGTCCCCTTTAACCTGAATGGTTGTTCCATTACTCTTAGCAATGCGATATGTGGAGATATTCGTAAACAGGTTTGTGACTCTGGATGTAAGATTTTCTATACTATTCCTGAACTCGCTGGCGGTTGCTGTTGCAGTAGGAACAGTGATAACACCGTTTGCCCCTCTGCTTCCGTAGATGGCAGTTGCTGAAGCATCTTTCAGGATGTCCAGTGATTTGATATCTGATGGGCTGATATCACTGAGATTTCCTTGGAATGGGATGCCGTCAAGAACAATTAATGGATCATTTGAGGCAGACAGGGAACGCTCACCGCGAATCCGGATTTTCATCTCCGCACCCGGCTGTGTATTTGTCTGCTGCATGTCGACACCTGCAACCCTGTTCTGAAGCGCCTGTGTAATCTGAGAAGATGGATTTTCCATTAATTTCCCGCCACTAACGCCTGCATCAGAACCAGTATAGGCTCCATCTCGTTCAGTTGCTGCCGCGGCACCGCAAAAGACTCCTGCAATGAGAAGAAGCAGACACACTACCGCTGCTGCTTTCAATATGTTAGTGAAAACCATAGTTAATCAATTTATAATATGTTCTTCTAATATTATATATATTTAACTGTTTTTATCAGGATTATATCATCCCGCCACTCTTATGGAAGGGTAGTTGAACAGCAAAAAAATTATAAATCAATGCCGTACTTCTCGGCATTGGCATCGGCGATTGCCTGAATCTTTGCAATCTCCTCCTCGTTTCTCGTCGGCTTAAACAGGTGGCGGAAACGCTTCTGTGCCTGGAGATAGGAGTCGACCGGGACACGCTTGACCTTTTTCACAGACTCAAGTTTACCGTCTACCATCTCATAGTTGACCCAGAGACCGCAGGCTACAGCCATACGCCCAATCTCCATCGTCTTTGCGCTGTCAAAGCCCCATCCGGTACAGCAGGGGGCGTGGACCTGCAGGTAGCATGGACCTTTGGTATTCATTGCCCGCTCGACCTTCTTCATCAAATCCATCGGATATGCCATGGTGGCAGTTGCGACATAAGGTGAGCCGTGGGCTACAAGAATCTGCGGAAGGTCCTTTTTCGGGCGGTTGTTACCCGTTGAGCAGACACCAGACGGTGTGGTTGTCGTATCTGCATCATAGGGGGTGGCCCCCGAACGCTGGATACCGGTATTCATGTATGCTTCGTTATCATAGCACACATAGGTAAAGTCGTGTCCGCGCTCGAACGCACCAGAGATACAAAGTGTTCCAATATCAAGGGTTGCGCCGTCGCCTCCGATGACAAGAACCTTTTCATCCCCGAGTCTTCCCTGTTTTTTCAGGGCTGCCTCAATTCCTGATGCGACTGCCGATGCGTTTTCAAAGAGAGAGTGAATCCACGGCGTCCTCCATGAGGTTTCCGGATACGGTGTGGAGAATACCTCAAGACATCCGGTAGGAGATACCACAATCGTGTTCTTTCCGGCGCCTTTTAAGATCATTCTGACAGCAGCGGACGCTCCGCAGCCGCCGCATGCACGGTGTCCGCAGTCGAACAGTTCAAGGGATTTGTCAACCATTTTACAGCACCTCCTGCCGCAGTCCGTAGAACATGTCGCCTTTTCCGGCCTCACAGAGTTTTACAACCTCTTTGATGTCTGAAATCTTTACATCGCGGCCGCCAAGACCGATGATGTAGTCTAAGATCGGGATGTTCATGCCGTAGCAGGCATCCTTAATCTCGAGGGCTGCTGCTCCTTTTGCACCGAGACTGATGTTTTTATCAAGGACGGCAACGCGCTTTGCCTTAGAGAGTGCTGCGCGGATGTCTGCAGACGGGAACGGACGGAACATTCTGATGCCTAAAAGGCCTACCTTCTGTCCTGCTGCCCGCATCTCGTCGATGGCGTCTTTGATGGTTCCGCAGATGGAACCCATCGCGACAATAACTGTCTCTGCGTCTTCCATTCTGTACTGTGTTACCAGTTCTGAGTAGTCGCGTCCGAAAATCTTTGCAAACTCCTTTGCATGTTTCTTAAATGCCTCTCCTGCACGCTTGACTGCCTCATCGTGTTCGTAGCGGAACTCAAGGTAGTACTCGGGTGTTGCATACATACCAAAGGAGACCGGGTCTTTGCAGTCAAGTCTCTGGTACGGGGTAAACGGACCTAAGAATCTGTCAACATCCTTCTGGTCGGGGATGTCAACCGGCTCATAGACATGGGATAAGATGAATCCGTCGAAACAGACAAAGGCCGGGAGCAGAATGTCATGGTCTTCACAGACCTTGTAGGATAAGATATGAAGGTCAAGAGCTTCCTGATTGTCTTCCGCGTAGACCTGAATCCAGCCCGCGTCTCTCATCATAATGGAGTCCTGCTGGTCGTTCCAGATGGAAAGCGGGGCGGAAATCGCACGGTTTGCAATTCCCATGACAATCGGGAGACGCATGCCTGCAGCGTTGAAGACAACCTCTCCCATAAGGGCAAGTCCCTGGGAGGTGGTTGCCGAGTAGACACGACTTCCTGCAGCTGATGCTCCGACACAGGCGGAAAGTGCGGAGAACTCGGACTCCACGCAGATATATTCCGCATCGAGCTTTCCGTCAGCGATGATGGATGCGAGATCTTCCACAATATGTGTCTGCGGGGTAATCGGGTATGCGGAGATGACCTGCGGGCGGCATAACTTTACCGTTTCCGCAATGGCCATGGATCCTTCCATAATTTGCATTGTCATTTATTTTTCCTCCAGATGCATTGATATCGCCTTTGCTTTGTCCGGGCATTCTTCGGCGCAGAGACCGCATCCTTTACAGAAGTCAAGGTCGATCTGAAGTGTCTTTCCGCTTCCTGTAATACACCCTTCGGGGCAGATTAACTGACAGGTTCCGCATCCGGTACACTTTGCATTGTCCATTACCGGGTAATAGACACGCCAGGAACCGGTTTTGTTGTTCCGGCTTTTCCCTGGTTTTGCCGTACATCCTATTCCAAGCGGCATCAGAAGTTTCCTCCTTTTATCATTTCATAGGCGCGTTTTGCCGCGGCAAAGTTGGTTGCAGCGAGTTTTCCGGGGAATCTGTCTTCAATCGCTCCTTTTAAGGCATCAAGGGTGATTTCGCCGGATGCTGCTGCGAATGCTCCCATTAAGGTGGTGTTTGTAATCGGAAGTCCGATTTCTTCGATGGCAACCTTTGTTGCATCGAATGTGATGATTTTTACCCCATCAGGGACTGCATAGTCTGCTTTCTTTTCGGTATTGATTAAGGCAATGCCTCCTGCTTTCATTCCGGCGAAGACGTTGACATCGCGGATTAAGGTACTGTCCTGTACAATGACATAGTCGGGTTCATAGACCTGGCTTCTTAAGCGTATTTTCTGGTCGCTGAATCTGACGAATGCCTGAACAGGTGCACCTCTGCGTTCCACACCAAACGCAGGAAATGCCTGGGAATAGACGCCTGCAGTGAATGCGGCGGTTGCGATTAACTCGGCAGCCGTGACAGACCCCTGGCCTCCTCTTCCGTGGATTCGAAGTTCTCTCATAGCACCTATATTTATCATGATTAATCAATATGAATATAACGAATTATAACTGAGTCGCAGCAGCACGGCATTTCCGGATTGCTTTGTCCGTCGGAAGGCGTATCGGGTACAGATTTGCAGGCCGAAGAGGTCAGACTTCCTCCAACCTATCATCTAACTTTATATTATTATAACGTAAATATAAATACCGCAACTATGAAAGCAGTCCTCGGACTTGAAAACGGAACAGTCATTCACGGCAACGGCTTTGGTGCCGAAGGCACCGCAGCAGGTGAACTTATCGTAAACTTTGCCTCAAACGGCTATGTACGTACGTTAAGCGACCCCGGAGTCTCCGGGCAGATTGTAACATTTTCATCTCCGCTGATCGGAAACTATGGTGCAGACGCAAAAGAGCTCGAAAGCGCCTCACTCCATGCAGAGGCAGCAGTAGTCCGCGAACTCTGCACAGCCCCGAAGCGGATGCCTGCGTTAGGTGACCTCTTCAAGGAGCAGGGAATCCCCGGAATCTCCGGGGCCGACACCCGCATGCTTACCCGCATTCTTCGCGAAAACGGATGCATGCGGGCGGCAGTCATCACGGGGTCCGATGACGGGGAGGAAGCAGTCTCGCTCGCAAGAAAAGCCCTGGTCGCCGAAACCCGTGACCTCGTACCAGGTGTGACCTGCAAAGCGCCGTACCGGGTGCCAGGGACCGGCAGAAAAATTGCCGTTCTTGACCTTGGATGCACAGCTCCGGTGGTAAAAAGCCTGTCAAACCGCAGGGGTGACCTCTATGTCTACCCCTACGGCACATCCGCAAAAGAGATGCTTGCAGCAGACCCTGCGGCTCTTTTTGTCACCGGATGCCCGGGCTATCCTCCCGCAGCAGAAAAAGCTGTTGCGGCGGTGGCAGGGCTTCTCGGTACCATTCCGGTGTTTGGTGTCGCTGCAGGATGCGATGTAATCGCCGCTGCGCTTGGTGCAGGCCTCGAAAAGTTAAAGCCCGGACACAGGAGCCCCGCAGAGCCCGTGCGTTTTGCGGACGGAACGGTCGCAGTAACCTACCAGAACCATGGATATGCTATTTCAGAAAACACCCTGCCCGAGGGTTGCATCATCACCTCCCGCAGCGCAAATGACGGAACCCCCGAGGGTTTTGAGAACAGCAGCTTAGGCGTTTATGCCGTTCAGTTCCAGCCGGAGCATGACGGTGTCTTTGACGGGGCAGAAAAGCCTGTCTATGACATCATGCTCCGGAAAATTGACGAAAAACGCAGTTAAGTAAATCATACGAATATTATTCAGGTGAAAACCATGAAAAAAGAAGACATCAAAAAGGTAGTACTCGCGTACTCAGGAGGACTTGACACCTCCATTATCATCCCGTGGCTTAAGGAAAACTACAACAACTGCGAAGTAATCGCAGTCTCAGGCGACGTGGGACAGGCAGATGAACTCGAGGGACTCGAGGAAAAAGCAAAGAAGACCGGAGCATCCAAACTCTATGTTCTGGACTTAACAGACGACTATGTGGATAACTACATCATCCCCACCATGCAGGCAGGGGCCCGCTACGAAGGATACCTCCTTGGAACAAGCCATGCAAGACCGTGCATCGCAAAAGGCCTTGTCGAGATTGCATTAAAGGAAAAGGCGGATGCCATCTGCCACGGATGTACCGGCAAAGGAAACGACCAGGTCCGTTTCGAGCTTGCCATAAAACACTTCGCACCGAACATGCACATCATTGCCCCGTGGCGTGAGTGGACAATCAAATCCCGTGACGAGGAGATTGACTACGCGGAAGCACACAATATCCCCTTACGCATCAGCCGTGAGACAAACTACAGCAAAGACAAAAACCTCTGGCACTTATCTCACGAGGGACTGGAGCTCGAAGACCCCGGATGCGAGCCGCTCTACGAGAAGAAAGGATTCCTTGAGATGGGAGTATCCCCTGCAGCAGCTCCGGACACTCCGACATACGTGGAACTTGAGTTTGAGAAGGGATGCCCAGTCTCCTTAAACGGCAAAAAGATGAGTGCGAAAAACATCATCCTCGAGCTGAACAAAATCGGCGGTGTAAACGGTATCGGACTGCTTGACCTTGTTGAGAACAGACTGGTCGGCATGAAAAGCCGCGGCGTTTATGAGACACCCGGGGGAGCAATTCTCTACCGCGCACACGAGGTCTTAGAGACGATTACGCTCGACAAGATGACCGCCCACGAAAAAGAGAAGCTTGCAATCACCTTCGGCGAACTGGTCTACAATGGTCAGTGGTTCACCCCGCTTCGCGAAGCCTTATCCGCGTTCGTTGATAAAACACAGGAAAAGGTCTCTGGACGCGTGCGTCTCAGGCTGTACAAGGGTAACATCATCAATGCGGGTGTCTGGAGCCCCAACTCGCTCTACAGCGAAGAGATAGCAACATTCGGAGAAAGCGACTACGACCAGAAGGATGCGGAAGGATTCATTAACCTCTATGGTCTCCCCCTTAAAGTTCAGGCACTGGTCGATGCCAAGAAACTTAAGTAAAATTCATGACTAAAATATTCATAGACGGAAGTTCGGGGACAACCGGCCTTCGGCTGCGCGAGCGGCTGGCAGGACGTGACGATATTGAGTTAATCACTCTTCCTGACTCCCTGAGAAAAGATACCGGTGCGCGTAAATCCGCATTGAACGAAGCTGACATCGTCTTCTTATGTCTTCCTGACGATGCAGCACGTGAAGCGGTTTCCATGATTGAAAACCCGGATACGGCAGTGATAGATACTTCGACCGCACACCGGACAAATGACCTCTGGACCTACGGGTTCCCTGAAATCACCGGTGCAGATAAAATCAGGGCATCGAAGCGTATCGCAAACCCGGGGTGCCATGCAAGCGGCTTTATCGCCCTCGTAGTTCCCTTAATCAGGGAAGGTCTTCTAAAGACCGATGTAAAGCTCTCGGCGTTCTCTCTTACGGGGTACACTGGCGGCGGCAAAAAGATGATTGCAGAGTACGATAACAAGCCCTCGTCTCTTTTCGATGCTCCGCGTCAGTATGCCTTAGGGCAGACGCACAAGCATATCCCCGAAATGCAGAAGGTATGCGGTCTTTTACGTGCCCCCTGTTTCTGTCCGGTTGTCGCGGACTTCCCCTGTGGAATGGAGGTCTCAATTCCTTTGTTTGCAGATGATGTGAAAGGGACCGTCAAAGAGATTGCTGATGTCTACCGGAGCTTCTATACCGGGCGCCTTGTTTCATTCAATGATGCGGATGAACAGGGCTTCCTTTCGGCCGGAGCATACAGCGGGTTTGACAATATGGGAATATCCGTCTATGGAAACGAGGAACGGCTGCTCTTAGTATCCCGCTTTGACAACCTCGGAAAAGGTGCAAGCGGGGCAGCCATACAGAATATGAATATCCTTCTGGGAGATACTGAAACCAAAGGATTAACGTTAAAGGAGATATTATGAAACAAATTGAAGGAGGCGTCTGCGCTGCAAAAGGGTTTACGGCAAACGGGGTGCACTGCGGAATCCGGAAGAACCGGACCAAGCGGGATTTAGCCCTTATCTGCAGCAGTGTCCCGGGATCTGCCGCTGCGGTCTATACCAAAAATCTGGTAAAAGGTGCTCCGCTCATCGTAACCGAGCAGAACATCGCAGACGGGACTGCGCAGGCTGTAATCTGCAACAGCGGAAATGCCAACACCTGCAACGCGAACGGAATTGAGATTGCAAATGCCATGTGCGAGGCACTCGCAGATGAACTGAAGATAAAATCATCCGATGTGATTGTGGCATCCACCGGTGTCATCGGGCAGCCGCTTGATATTACTCCGATAAAATCAGGCATCCCGGCTCTTGCCGCAGGACTGTCCGCCAATGGGAATTCTTTTGCAGCGGAAGCTATTATGACCACGGACCTGAAAAGAAAAGAGACTGCAGTCGAGTTTACTGCAGGCGGCAAAACCTGCCGCATCGGCGGAATTGCAAAAGGAAGCGGGATGATTCACCCGAACATGGCGACTATGCTGGTCTTTATTACAACGGACTGTGCAGTCTCTCCTGCGATGCTGAAGCGGGCACTTTCAGAGGATGTGGAAGATACCTTCAACATGGTAAGCGTGGACGGGGATACCTCGACAAACGATATGGTGACGGTAATCGCCAACGGGCTTGCGGGAAATGCGGAAATAACAGCAGAAGGAGCGGACTTTTCTGCATTTAAGGAGGCACTGAACACGGTAACCTCAGCTCTCTGCCGCATGATTGCCGCAGACGGAGAGGGGGCATCGAAGCTTCTTGAGTGTACTGTTTCAGGTGCAAAGGATGTTCAGACTGCAAAGATTGTTGCCAAATCGGTCATCTGCTCAAGTCTTTTAAAGGCTGCAATGTTCGGGGCAGATGCGAACTGGGGCCGTGTCCTTTGTGCAATCGGCTACTCCGGAGCGGATGTGGACATCGAAAAGATTGATGTGGCATTCAGTTCGGCCAAAGGCACTGTTGCGGTCTGCAAAAACGGAAGCGGCATTGAGTTTTCCGAAGAGAAGGCCAAGGAAGTCCTTCTTGAAAAGGAGATTGGAATTGATATTCAGTTAAACGCCGGGGCCGCAAAAGCCGTCGCATGGGGATGCGACCTCACCTATGATTACGTAAAAATCAACGGAGACTACCGCTCATGACAACTGATGGTATGCCTGATGCTTCAAACATGCAGCGGGCAGAGATTCTGGCACAGGCGCTTCCCTACATCAAACACTACAATGGAAAAGTAGTGGTCATCAAATACGGCGGGAACGCCATGGTGAGCGAGAAGTTAAAGGAGCTCGTCATGATTGATGCTGTCCTCCTCCAGCTTATCGGTGTTAAGGTGGTGCTCGTCCACGGCGGAGGGCCGGAGCTTTCCGAGCTGATGGAAAAACTCGGCAAAAAGCCTGAGTTCGTCAACGGTCTTCGCGTAACCGATAAAGAGACGGTTGATATCGCCCAGATGGTCCTTGCAGGAAAGATTAACAAGTCCCTCGTAAACTTCCTTGAGCGTCTCGGCGGAAAGGCAATGGGTATCTCCGGAATCGACGGCAGACTCATTGAAGCAAAGATGAAAAATGCAGAACTCGGTTACGTGGGGGAGATTACCAGAATCAATATTGACCCCGTAAATGATCTTCTGGAAAAAGGATATATCCCGGTAATCTCGACAGTGGGATGCGACAAGGAAGGAAATATCTACAATATCAACGGCGACACAGCGGCAGCCCATATCGCAGGAGCTCTCCAGGCAAAGCGTCTGATTATGCTTACCGATATCGAAGGAATCCTTCGGGATAAAAATGACCCGTCAACCCTTATCTCCGAGTTATCCGTTGAGGAGGCAAAAACCCTCTTTGCGGACGGTACAATCGCAGGAGGCATGGTGCCAAAGGTTGAGTGCTGCATCGATGCCATTTCCTGGGGTGTACGGAAGGTGGTAATCCTTGACGGGCGTGTGCCGCATGCAATTCTTCTGGAACTTTTAACCGACGAAGGTTCGGGTACGCTTGTGGTGGGAGAAAAGAAGAAAACCGCAGGTAATGCATAAAAAACGGAGGAAAAGAAATGAGCGAATTAACAGAAAAGGATGCACAGTATGTTGCAAACACCTACGGCAGAGCGCCAATCGAGGTTGCATATGGAAAAGGTTCGATTATCTCTGACCGGTACGGAAAAGAGTACATCGATTTAGGCTCGGGAATTGCGGTAAATTCATTCGGCATCGCTGATGAAGAGTGGATTGCTGCTGTGACCTCCCAGCTTCAGAAAGTCCAGCATGCATCAAATCTGTATTATACAGAACCCTGTGTTCTTCTGGCAGAAGTCCTCTGCAAACGCACCGGAATGAAGAAAGTCTTCTTCGGAAACTCCGGAGCGGAAGCTAATGAGTGTGCCATCAAGACCGCACGGAAATATGCCGCAGAGCACAAGGACCCGTCGTATTACACCATAATCACCCTGAGAAACAGCTTCCACGGGCGGACCATCACAACCCTTGCGGCTACGGGGCAGGACGTGTTCCACCAGAGCTTTACCCCGCTTACCGAAGGGTTCGTCTATGCGGATGCAAATGACCTTGAAGGTGTCAGAAAGCTGGTGTCCGAAAATAAAGTAGCAGGTATTATGATTGAATGCGTGCAGGGAGAAGGAGGTGTTCATGTTATGGACGAGTCCTTTGTAAAAGGCATCGCAGAAATCTGCCGCGCCGAGGATATCATCTTTATTGTGGATGAAGTGCAGACCGGAAACGGCCGATGCGGGGAGCTTTATGCCTATATGACCTACGGGGTATCTCCCGATATCGTAACAACCGCCAAAGGTCTTGGCGGCGGACTCCCGATTGGAGCCTGTATGTTCGGTGAAAAAACCGAGTCTGTTCTCCGCGCAGGGGACCACGGTTCAACCTTCGGTGGAAATCCGGCGGCAGCAGCAGGGGCTCTCAACATCATATCCCGTATCGATGATGCCCTGCTTTCCGAAGTAAAAGAGAAGGGAGAGTACATTGTAGGAGAACTCAGCGGCGCAAAAGGAGTTGCCGAAGTGACAGGAAAAGGCCTGATTCTTGGTGTAAAGCCGGTGCGTCCCTTAAACGATGTGATAAATGACTGCTTTGCAGCCGGACTCATCTGTCTTACCGCAAAGGACAAGGTGCGGCTTTTACCTGCCTTAAACATTCCCTTTGACACGCTTAAAAAAGCAGTCGTCATCCTCAAAGAGGTTCTCGGGCGGGGCCTTCCATGAATCTGAAAGGGCGCAGTTTTCTGCGGATTCTGGACTTCACGCCGGAGGAGCTCACATATCTCCTCGATTTTTCAGCAGAACTCAAAGCCGAGAAGAAAGCAGGAAAGTATGAGGTGCAGCAGAAACGCTGTGCCGGCAAAAATGTTGCCTTAATCTTTGAAAAGACCAGTACCAGAACCCGCTGCAGTTTTGAGGTTGCGGCAGCAGACCTTGGAATGCATGCGGTCTATCTTGACCCGTCGGGGTCGCAGATCGGGAAAAAAGAGAGCATCGCAGATACGGCGCGAGTTCTCGGCCGCATGTTTGACGGGATTGAATACCGGGGATTTGCACAGAAAACCGTCGAGGAGCTTTCAGCGTATGCAGGTGTTCCTGTCTGGAACGGCCTTACTGATGAATCGCACCCCACACAGATATTAGCGGATTTTCTTACCATCCGCGAGTATTTCGGACGGCTGAAAGGTATTCATCTGTGTTATATGGGAGATGCCAGATTTAATATGGCAAACTCGCTTATGGCAGGATGTGCCTTAATGGGGATGAAGTTTACTGCCTGCGCCCCTGAAAAGTATTTCCCGGACAAAGCGCTTATCGCTCAGTGCCGGAAAATTGCGGAAAAAACAGGGGCTGTCCTTGAGTTTTCGAGTGACCTTACTGCAGTCCGCGGGGCTGATGTAATCTACACCGATGTCTGGGTTTCGATGGGAGAGCCTGAGGCTGTCTGGGAAGAGAGAATCCGCGACCTTCTGCCCTATCAGGTAAATGCTGATGTCATGAAGCTGGCGGGGCCGCAGTGCAGATTTATGCACTGTCTTCCCGCATACCACAATACCGAAACCGGTGTCGGAAAAGACATCTATGCAAAATTCTGCCTTGAGGCGCTTGAGGTCACTGAAGAGGTGTTTGAAAGCAGTCAGTCTCTCGTCTTTGATGAGGCGGAAAACAGGCTGCACACGATAAAAGCTGTGATGGCGGCAACGCTGTAAGAGAAGATTATGCCGAAAAATCCTACCCTTAAAAAAGTACTTCTCATCGGCTCAGGGCCGATTCAGATTGGTCAGGCAGCCGAGTTCGATTATGCCGGAACGCAGGCCTGCAAAGCGGTCCGCGAGGAAGGAATTGAAGTAGTCCTCGTAAACTCAAACCCGGCGACCATTCAGACTGATGTTGAGACCGCGGACAAAGTATATGTCGAGCCGCTGAAGGCGGATGTCATCGCTGAGATTATCAAAAAGGAAAAGCCTGACGGCATCTTATCCGGAATGGGCGGTCAGACCGGTCTCAACCTCACAGCAGCCCTCTATGAAATGGGTGCTCTTGCGGGCGTTCAGATTCTTGGAACACCTCTTGATGCCATCTACAACGGAGAGGACCGCGACCTGTTCAAAAAGCTGATGCTCAAAATCGGCGAGCCGGTTCCGCGAAGTTTCATCCTAACCGACATGAACCAGATTGAGGATGCGTACAAAGAGGTGGGACTTCCTGCTATCATCCGCCCCGCGTACACCTTAGGAGGCGCCGGAGGAGGCGTTGCGGAAACAAAGGATGAACTTATCCGCATCGTAGAACACGGGCTTGCTAAATCCCGTGTGCATCAGGTATTAATCGAGGAGTCCGTTAAAGGATGGAATGAGATTGAGTTTGAGGTGATGCGGGATGCGGCAGATACCTGCATTATCATCTGCGGCATGGAAAATGTGGACCCGATGGGAGTTCACACGGGAGAGTCCGTTGTTGTTGCCCCGATTCAGACTTTGTCCGAGGAGGAGTTTGGGATTATGCGTCGGGCCGCTGTTAAAATTATCCGGGCTTTGGATGTTCAGGGAGGGTGCAATATTCAGTTCGCGTTCAGGAATGGTGACTATCGTGTAATCGAGGTAAACCCGCGCGTCTCCCGTTCGTCTGCCCTCGCTTCAAAGGCAACCGGATACCCGATTGCCCGTGTTGCAGCAAAGATTGCTGTCGGTTTCCGTCTCGATGAGATTGACAACGCGGTGACCGGCTGTACTCCCGCATGCTTTGAGCCTGCAGTGGATTATGTTGTGGTAAAGGTTGCCCGCTGGCCGTTTGACAAGTTCAAGACCGCGGACCGGACACTTACCACCTCGATGAAGTCCACGGGAGAGGTGATGGCTATCGGCCGCTCTATCGAAGAGGGATTTAAGAAGGCTCTGCGCTCACTTGACACGGACATCACTCCCCATACCGACATCAATGAGATCAGGATGATTTTATCCCGCCCGACCGATGAACGGTTCCCGACACTATTCGATGCGTTCCGGATTGGAATGACCGCAGAGGAGATTCATGAGCTGACAGAGATTGAGCCGTTCTTCATCGAGAAGGTAAGAAACATTGTGGGAATGGAGCAGATGCTCCGTGACTCTCCCTCCGAAGAGACCATCCGTGCTGCAAAACGCTATGGGTTTTCCACCGAGGAGATTGCAGAGCTTTCCGGAAAGCCGGTCTCTCTCGTCACAGCAGCGGCAGGTCTTCCCGTCTATAAAATGGTCGATACCTGTGCGGGACAGTTCCCGGCAAAAACACCCTACTTCTACTCGACTTGGGATGACGAGTGTGAGATTGTCCCGTCCGATAAAAAGAAGATGCTGATTTTAGGTTCAGGCGCTATCCGTATCGGGCAGGGTATTGAGTTTGACTACTGTACGGTGCATGCGGTCAAGTCCCTGCGTGAGGAAGGAATCGAGGTCCATATCGTAAACAACAATCCGGAAACGGTCTCAACTGACTTTGACACCTCCGACCGGCTCTACTTCGAGCCGATGCAGAAAGAGGATATCATACATATTCTCCAAAAGGACAGCTATGATGGTGTTATCGTTCAGTTCGGAGGACAGAATGCGGTAAATCTCGCAATCCCGCTGGAAAAGGAAATGACGTCTCTCGGGCTTAAGACAAAGGTCATGGGAACGTCTCCTGCGGACATGGATGCGGCAGAAGACAGAAAACTTTTCAGCGCCCTTCTCGAAAAAGACCATATTCCCTCACCTGCAAACGGTTCTGCCTACTCCGAGGAGGAGGCATATAAGATTGCATCCGATATCGAATATCCGGTGCTGGTGCGCCCTAGCTATGTCTTAGGAGGCCGCGGGATGGAGATTATCCATGATGAGTCGGAGCTTCGAACCTACATCAAAGAGGCGGTACGCGTTTCAAATACACACCCTGTGTTAATCGACCGGTATCTCGACAATGCAAAAGAGCTTGATGTCGATGCGGTGTCCGACGGGGAAAGTGTCCTTATCGGCGGCATCATGGAGCATATCGAGCAGGCGGGTGTTCACTCCGGTGATTCTGCCTGTGTAATTCCGACACAGACGCTTTCCAAAGAGATTATCGATACCATTCGTGACTACACGACAAAGCTTGCACTCTCACTTCATGTCGTGGGTCTTATCAACATCCAGTATGCGGTGCATGACGGTGTTGTCTATGTCATTGAGGCAAATCCGCGGGCAAGCCGTACCGTTCCGTTTGTATCAAAGGCGACGGGTCTTCCGATTGCAAAGATTGCCGCAAAACTTATTGCCGGACGGAAGCTGAAGGATATGGACTGGAAGGAAAAAGAGCTTTCCCATGTTGCAGTCAAAGAGGTGCTGCTTCCGTTCTCCAGGCTCCCGGGGGTGTCCCCTGTCTTAGGCCCTGAGATGAAATCAACGGGCGAGGTCATCGGAATTGACTATGACTTCGGCCGTGCCTTTTACAAGGCAAGCGAGGCTGCGGACAACCGGTTCCCGCTCACCGGAAATGTGTTTATCTCGGTAACCGATGAGCAGAAGGAGGCAATTCTTCCGGTAGCGGAAAAACTCCATGCACTGGGTTTTACCCTCTTTGGGACTGACGGCACGGTAAAGTACCTTGATGAACACGGCATTCCGATGATGCTGGTGCGCAAAGTGTCCGATGGGTCTCCGAACATTATTGATATGATTCGTACCGCGGAGATTGATCTAATCATCAACACACCAAAGGATAAGGCAGGGCGTGCAGACCATATCCGTATCATGAGTGCGGCGATTGACTACTCTATTCCGTACGTTTCAACGGTCTTTGGCGCAGAGGCTGCGGTGAAGGCGATTGAAGCGATGAAGAGCGAGACGATAACAATCGAGCCGCTGTCGCATTATATCGGGTGATAGAAAAAAAGAATCCGCAGAGGATTGGCGTACTTTCCTCTGCAACTGTTTTCAGTCATACCAGCCAATCAGGATTTGTTCACTCTTTTCTACGTAAGAGGAGTGCTGCTCCAAGCACGCCGCAAAGCACTGAGACCGCTCCAAATCCCGGGGTTTTTGCAGGGGTCTGGGTCGGGGCCGCTCCGAAAATTTCCGGATGCAGTATCTTTGCAAGCATATCAAGGGCTTCTACAATTCTTGGTCCGCCGCGGTTAAAAATATCCTGATTTATTGAATAGACCTTGTTGTTTTTCACCGCGGAAAGCGCTGCAAGGCGCGGTTCATTTTTAATTGCGTCTGCAAGTGAGATATTATTGAATGAGCCGGAATCGTTCACTGCATCTGTTATGATAATATCAGGGTCTGTTACCAGAAGTCTTTCGAGTGTTACCGTCCCCCATCCGTCAACATCGGAGAATGCATTCCTGCCGCCTGCGATGGTGATCAATTCATCCTGGAAGGTATTTTTACCGGAGACATAGTAGGGATTTGTCTGTATAATGTGCATAACGGTCGGGACATTTCCCGATGCTTTTGCATCTGCGACTTTTGCAGAAATCCTGTCAATGGATGCTTTTATCTCTCTGTTGAGTTTGTCCGCATTTTCTTTGCATCCGACAGTGGTTCCGATAAGGTCAATTGCTGTGTAGATGTCATCCACTGACCGGATGTCTGCAGCAATTACCGTGCATCCGTGCTCTTTCAGGTAGTCGATTGTTTCTTTCCCGTTATTTTTCGGATTTGCAAATATAACGGTGTTTTCGTCGCACAATGTTATGATGCGCTCATTACTGATGGTTGAAAAACCGCCGATTTTTTCCACATGTTTTGCCGCCTCCGGATAGTTGCAGTAGTCGGTATCTCCGATAACACGGTCTCCTGCGCCAACCGCATAGATTATCTCCGTGCACGCGGGGGCAAGCGAGATGATTTTGTCCGGCTGTTCGCTGATGGTTATCTGATTTCCGTCAGTGTCGGTTACGGTAACCGGAGTCCATTCTGCAGCGGCTGCTCCTCCGATGAGAAGGCCTGCTGTGAGAATGACGATGAGTGCTGGGATTACTGCCCTTGTCATAATATCATAATATTATTTGCGTTATATCTATAATAATTGTTTTATCCATTATCCGCCGGACAACCGCCGTTTGTGCCGGATTCATCTGTCACCCGCTTTTTTTATATCTTCGGCAAACCAACAATATTATGTTAATGCCTTCGCGCTGTTCGGTCTGCAAAGGGCGCGGGATGTGCGGGCTTCCAAGGTGCCCGATTTCATCCCGGTTCCACGCCCTGCACGACACAAAGCCTGTCTCAGACTATATGGGGGCTTCCCCTTCTGTTTTTGTCGGAAGCTATGGCTATCCGAAGGTTGTTGGAGGGCCCCTTATGATAAATGATTCGGACAATCCGCTCGACTGGATTCAGCGCGGGCTTTCCATCGACGACATTGTATCAATCCGTTCCCGGACAATCCGCGGCGGAAAAGAGATGGATATCAAAGCCCCGGTAATTGACAAGGTTCAGGAGATTGCGTTATCCTCAAAGCCGCTCGATGTTGAGGTTGCCTTTACCAAACCGATTCAGTTTGACCTGTCTTTCGACGGTGATGTAACACCAGTGGGGCTTTCCGGCGAGATGAAAAAGCTCGATGTCATCGATAACGCTTCGGTCTCACGGGTGGTTGATGCCTGTACCTCGGATACGGACCTTAAGTCAACCGAGGCGGCGCGGATTCTTTTTGAGAACGGGACCGATGTGTATAAGATAACGAATCTGCTTTCGGCGGGGCTTTTAGGGCTTGGGAGGAACCGGCGGGCGGTTCCGACACGCTGGGCAATTACGGCAACCGATGATATGATCTGTTCCGCGTACAAAAAAGAGATTGTACGGTGTCCTGCTCTATCCGAGTTTGAGGTGTACTGTTCGGAGCTTCACGGAAACCGGCTGTGCTTTATCTTGATTCCTGCAAACGACTGGCGGTTTGAGATGCTTGAGCGGTGGCAGAAGCATTCGCTCTGGGCAGAGGAGGAGGATTCCATTATTGTTGACCGGGAGGCGGGGATGACCAAGCGGGAGTACTCACCGATTGCAGGCGGCTATTATGCGGCGCGGCTTGCGGCGCTTGAGCATCTGAAAAAAGCCGGGAGATGTGCGAGGGTTATCTGTATCCGTGATATTTCGGGTGAGTACTGGGCTCCTCTTGGCGTGTGGGTGGTGCGGGAGGCTGCACATAAGTCACTTTCGGGAACGCCGGTGAAGGTGTCAACCTTGTCTGATGCGGTGAATGCCGCGGCGATTAAGATTGGAAGCCGGTTCTGGGTGCCGCAGATTGAGATGATCCGCGATATGAGGGTGCAGAAGAGTATTTTTGATTTCGGGTGAGGAAGCACCTCTTTCTGGGGTTTTGGATGAGGTTTTGATTTTGTTTTCCGGGTAAACTGACTCATCCGGATATTTCCCATACACCCAAATACTTCCTCCGCCGAATACTATACACACATGCTGGAAATCGGAATTTCCTCGAACTGCTGCCTGGATTTACCCCTCGCTGACGCACTGGAAAGGCTCTCACAGCATACAGCATTCGTCGAGATACTCTCCTCAGGAAACCACTCCCTCTTCGACTACGGCGAGGCCGCCGCCTCATATCCCCTCCGCTACTCGGTTCACTGTCCGGTATCCGACGGAAACATCGCGGAACCGAATGAAAAAATACGGTGCTCCTCGGTGGAGGTGCTCGCTGAAACCGCAGAGGCCGCGGATAAAATCAACGCAGAAGTCCTCATCATCCATCCGGGATACTGCCTTGAGCCGGCTCTGTTTGCCGCCTCAAAACAGGCCCTTCTGCGCTCTGTCGAAGAGATCGGAAAACTGCAGGAGGAGTACACCGTCCATTTTGCTGTGGAAAACATGGGAAGCCTCCCCTGCCTGCACTTCAGGACCCCTGAGTTTCTCCGTGTCGTCCGTGAGGCAGGTCTCGGTTTTTGCCTAGACACCGGTCACGCCTCATTAAACGGTGTCCTTGATGCATTCTGCAGGGGACGCCCCGACCACCTTCACCTCCATGACAATGACGGCATACAGGATCTCCACGGGGCGTGCGGTTCCGGTACAATCGACTTTGATGCCGTGCGGAACTGCGGTGCAAAATCAGCGGTCATTGAATGTATGACATGGGGTGATACTATCCGTTCGCTTCAGTACTTCGGGATGAAATAAACGATACTTCTATAACCTCTCACCCCCCACCTTTTAACGAGGAAATAACAGGAAAAATAACCATGACGCAGAACAAAGAAGATATGCTCAATGCCGTCTTAAACGGTGGAAAACCCACCGCAGAAGCAGTAAAGGCATTTGAAGAGGCAAAGCGCGGTGCAGAAGTGGGAGATGTTTCCGCCATGAATAAATTAGGCGGCTTTTACATGATGGGAATCGGCACCTCAACAAACTACAAAGAAGCCATGCGCTGGATAACCCGCGTCGCGGAAACCGGGGATGCCGAAGCGATGGATACTGTAGGCATCGGATACATGAGCGGAATCGGCGTGCCGAAAAACTACAAGAAAGCCATCGAATGGTTTACAAAAGCGGCAGACAAAGGAAATGCACACTCAATGTACAGTCTGGGCGTCTGCTTCCACGACGGCCTCGGCTGCGAAAAGGACAAGGTACAGGCACTGTTCTGGATAAAGACCGCGGCAGATGCCGGTGAGGCGCATGCAAAAGCGGTGCTTCCGCGGCTTCTGGAAGAGGCTGAAGGGAAAAATAAAAAATAAAAAAATATATTAAAATAAATAAAATCAGCTTACTCTTTTTTTACCTCAATAGCACACTCGCTTCTCTTGGCAGGGGCTGCGTAGTTACGCATACTATCGTACTTCTCACAGGTAAAGCCCTCTTTCGGGACAGGCTGGGGGATTTCAACGCCGCACTTGCAGGTCAGATAATAGTCAAACATTCTGCGCTCAGGATCGTACTCATATTTGTATCCGTCACGATTGTGGCATGTTAAACAGGGAACAACCATATACCTATTTCTTATCCTGATAAGGACATTAAGTTATCTATTTTGTATCGGAAATGGCCCATGAAGAAAAAGAAAAAAAGAAAAGTTGTCCGGGTGTTAGTTTCCGCGTTCCCTGAATTTCAGCGGAACAATAACGCGGCCTGCAGATTCACTGTCATCCTGACGCAGGTTTAATGCCGTAAATTCATACTCTCCCGGAGTTGCTGCGGTAACTTTCCAGCTCAGGAACCCGCCCTGTTTGTCACTTCCGTCTTCAGCCATCGGGGTATATACCGGGTCTGATATGATTAAACCTTCTGTTTTCTGGGCGCACCACTGATACTCTGTGGATGGTTCCTTATAGATGGAGATTTCGCAGGCATCTCCCACAGCCGGATCACGCTGAAGCAGTTTCTGCTTCATAAAGACCCCGCGCGGCGTTAAGGGGTTATCATCAGTCTTTACCACATGCACTGTATCTGTGTATTCCCCTCCTTTTTTCGTGTCTGCCAGAGTGAAGGAATAATTACCCTCCTTTAGTGCCGTAATGATAAATGTTTTGTACCCTAATGTACTCATTAAAGCCGGGAGAAAACCATCATCACTGATAGAAAGCCCGTCATCACATGATTTTACATCCCAATTCGAGAAATACTGCTGTGACGGGAAGACAACAAGCATCGTATCTCCGATATTATAGGTAGTTCCATTTTTCATCACATAATATTCAACGGTAACATTAATTTTAGAGAAATCAATCGTCTCTTCTGTCACTTCTTTCTGCTGCACACACCCTGCGGTCGAGATAACAGCCAGCAGAACAACAGCCAGAATGATTCCGGTAATTAGTGCTTTTTTCATAGTATCACTCCTCTGCTAATTTGTAATTGTTATTATATGTTATTAATTTAGTGCTATATAATTAATCATATTTTCCTCCATTCCCGCGGGGAACAATAATGGATATTTTCATCAGTATCCGATTCCTTATTACCCTGAAACAACCAATCATAAAGATACATGATTCCCCCAAACCTTTCCGACCTTCCTCACAGCTCCGGCTGCTATCTTTACAGAGACAGTGAGGGGACTATCATTTATGTCGGAAAGGCCAAGGACTTAAAGCGCCGCGTCTCCTCCTACTTCCAGAAAAGAGACCATGACCCGAAAACGAGGCGGCTTGTGGAAACGCTGGTCTCGGTCGAATATATCGTAACAGGAACAGACGAGGAGGCATATCTTCTCGAAAATACCTTAATCAAAAAGTATCAGCCGAAGTTCAACATCGATTTGCGGGATGCAAAGACCTATGCCTACATCGAACTTACCCGTGAACCGTTCCCCAGAATTGGCATCGCACGTTCGAAAAAAGGGAACGGGAAATTCTTCGGCCCTTTCGTCTCCGCCCGTGAACGTGACTATGTCTTATCCGTTGTCAAAAAAACATTCCGTCTGCGTTCCTGTGTCACGATGCCGAAACGTGCATGCCTCAGATACCACATAGGATACTGTACCGCCCCCTGTATCGGACAGGTCACAGAGGAGGAATATCAGAAACAGTGCCGGTATGCGGCAGATGTTCTGAAAGGAAATACCGGGGAACTCATAGCCGAGCTGCAGCAGGAGATGGAAGCCTACTCCGCAAACCTGCAATTTGAGGAGGCGCTCAGGCTCAGGGATGTCATAGGGGCTGTAAAATCCCTTTCGGAGCGGCAGTATGTCACGAGAAAGTCCGAACATAATGAGGATGTTGCTGCATACCGGGTAGTAGACGGCACTGTCTATCTGATGGTCTTTCACGTGTACAAGGGAACGCTTTCCGGACGAGACGAGTTCATCTTCGAGTACAGCGACGGGTTTTTTGAGGAGTTCCTCCCCAGATACTATGCGGAAAACACTGTTCCGAATGAGATCATCACAGAGCACGAACCGGACGAATCATTGGCCCTGTATCTGGAAAACCTCTCAGGGCATAAGGTCACTCTGACCTGTCCCAAAGCAGGGGCAAAAAAGAAGCTGCTGGAGCTTGCCGGAACAAACATTGAAACGGTGCACTTCGGATGCCGGATGAAGGTTTTGGAACTTCAGAAAGCACTTCACCTGAAAACAGCTCCGGAAGTTATCGAGTGTTTCGATATCTCACACCTTTCAGGAACGGATACGGTGGCTTCAATGGTGCAGTTCAGAAGCGGCAGACCCGATAAAAGAAACTACCGCAGGTACAAGGTTAAAACGGTTGAAGGAGTTGATGATTTTGCATCAATGCGGGAGGTTGTAGGAAGACGCTACCGGCGGCTCCTGGACGAGGATGAAGACCTGCCTGATTTAATCCTCATAGACGGGGGAAAAGGACAGCTTTCCTTTGCAAAACAGGCCCTTGACGCGGTAGGAGCAGACATTCCGGTCGTGGCCCTTGCCGAGTCCGAAGAGGAGGTGTTTGCCCCGGGCATCCCCTTCCCGCTCCCCTTCGATAAAAAGACGAAGGCGAACAGGTATCTGCAGGAAATCAGAGACGAGGCGCACCGGTTTGCGATTACGTACAACAGGCTTCTCAGAAGTAAACGCGTGGTGGGAAATGGTGTGAAAAAAACGGGCGGAAGAAAGGGGGAGTAGGGTATTCAGGGTTCATCAATAATTGTGCTCATTCTTTCC
>JAUNXT010000056.1:1306-4169 GCA_030539655.1 Methanocorpusculum sp. | reverse complement strand
ATACTGCTGTTATGGTCTGACTGACATCTCAGCCGAACGGTAAAAGACCATATCATAATCGAGGTCGCAACCGGGTTCTTCGGCAATCCAGGGGATATCCTTATGAGACAGTGCTTCAATCTGTGAACCGTTCATTGATGAGTACCTGTTCAGAGTATCATCTATCTGCTGCAGTTCCTCTGCACTCAGATGTGAGACGGAGACATCTTTCACCGAAAGATACCGGGTCTGGGTACGGCCAAAGTAATCAACCTTATTTTTCTGAACAGCACCTTCACGTATCAGTTCATCAACTACATCATTAAAATGTCTTGGAGCCGGACCATGTTCGAGTTTGGTATATGTTTCTCCGGTCATTTTCAGCTCAGTCAGTTCATAATAGTTGAAGTCATTAAAATACAGCAGTTTGTAGAGAACTTTTTTCCCTACATTGTGGTATCTGGACGGAGTGGTTTTATCAATGATATAGTGTACCACCTGCTTAAACTTATCACGATTGAATATCCCGTCTGCTTCTGCCATATGATGTACCTCGTTATATCTATATTACATTGTGTTTATAGAATAATAGGTTTTACTAAGATTACTCCTGCTCATTAAAACAGAAAATTCCGGAAAATAGAGATAAAAAAGGGAGTAGAGGGGGTTTTCCGGTTCCGGAGTAATTTCAGCAGGTACGGCTGGCCGGTGTGCAATGACGAGGCAAGACGCAGACGTCGCCAGTCCTTCGGACGCGGCTCCCGACTCGCGGCTAAAGCCCCTCGTCCCCCGCAGAGGCCGCACGCCCTGCGGTCGTGCTCAAGCTGCAACGCCAGAGGCGTGCAGCACTGCGTGCCACCGGCACAGCAGTCGACTCACGACTCACTGCGTTCGTCCCTCGTCATACGGCACCGTCAACGACACTCCGCTACCACCATACACACCGTCAGTTAATCCCCTACAGTTTCAGTTTCTCCCGCATCTCCTCCCCCACGACCATCCTTTCCTGCCGCAGTCCGTATCTTCGCAGGGCACACCAGACATGCTTTCTGCTGCAGCCGAGTGCTTCTGCTATCCTTCGCACCGTCTTATACCGGGCTATCAGTGCCTTTACCCCCTCGCAGCTGGAAAGCTCCGGATACTCAACTTTTCCCGCCACCTGTATCTCCCTGTACCCTGTCCGGAGTCCCGCAGAGCATCTCCCGCAGCCGAAGTTCCGCCGCGGTCCCTTCTCCAAGCTCCTTTCCGGATACGATGCAGTAGACGTCTGCTGCTTTTTTGAGCTGCGCCGCGGTGCATCCGAGATTCGCCGCCGCTGCACTCCTGTTTCCGCCGTTTGCCCGGATTGCGTTTAAGACGCTCTCCCGGTCGAGGAGCACCGGCATCTCATACCATCTGGCGGTCATACGGCGGTCACCTCATATCCCGCGGGGAAGGTGACCGTCTTTTTGTATGCGGCGGCCTCTTCCGCGGATGAGAATACCGCGTCGAGGTCTTCGATGCTTATCGTGTCGAAGCGCCGGGCGGCATCGATGCCGCGGGTGTCGATGAGCATCCCGCGGAGTCTGTCATGTCCCAGCTCCTTTACGAGGATGTGTGCCGGGACTCTTGCGATTTTTTCGTAGAGCTCCGGTTCGTCGCGGAGGAGTTTTGCCGCGTCCACCGAGGTGACGGTATCTGTTATCGTCTCGAGCCGGTATCCGTCCGCTTCGGTGACCCTGTCATCCAGGAGCCGTCCGATGGTGTACCGTCTGGCGACGGCAAGCTCCTTTGCGATGAGGGTGATGATTTTTTCCGCATCCTCAAGGCCTCTGATGCGGTGGAACAGGGAGGATTCACGGCTCTCTCCTTCACCTGCAGCGGATGGTATGCCGCAGTGCTCCATGAGGTATGCCAGGATGACCTTTGCGTCAGCTGCGGTGCTCATACTACCGCCTCCGCTTCAGTCCCTTGTCCTGCTGCGGGCTCCTCCTTTCCCCGTTCCGCCCGAAGAGACTGCTCTTCGATGATGCTTCGAAGCGTTTCCCTTGTTATTCTGTACTTGTTCATCACGGTTTCCGCCTGTTTTCCTTCGAGGCAGAGTTCCTTGAATACACCGTATCTTTGTTTATCGTCAGGCAGGTGTCCGCACCGGCTCTCCTTTGGCTGCTGTTTGTCGCGTTTTACCGCAAAGGCTTCGCCCCGGATGATTCTTCTGACAGAGGATGCTCCACGTCCGAAGCGCTCTGCGAGCTCCTTTAGGGTGACACCGCCTTT
Source organism: Methanocorpusculum sp. (assembly GCA_030539655.1). Lineage (GTDB taxonomy): Archaea > Halobacteriota > Methanomicrobia > Methanomicrobiales > Methanocorpusculaceae > Methanocorpusculum. The sequence continues at coordinate 1,934 of JAUNXT010000056.1, read as the reverse complement.
TTCGTATTCGCGGCGGATTTCCTCCGCCTGTTCGAATGTTATCTGTTTTCTGTTGCAGCGTTCGTTTCCTGCATGGGTGAGGAGCCGGAGGTTTTTGAACCGGTTATCCTTTATGTTTCCGTTGATGTGGTCCACCTCGAGGTCGTCGAAGACAGGAACGGTGAGCGTTGCCCCTATCCAGACGGCTCTGGATAAGGGGTAGCAGGATGACTGCGGCGGGACGGAGATTGTCAGATATCCGTGGTTGTTTTCCCGTGCTTTGAGCATCCGGCGTTCGCCGGGCACATATATCTGTCCGGATTCGGGCTGTACAGCCCATACGCCGGTTCTAAAGCGGGCGAGGACTTCGTAGTCGGCCCGCGGGTTTTTTCTGACCATGGATTACGCCTCTATGATTTTTCCCCGGACGGGTGTCTCAGGGGCTGCCTCTGTCTCTTTGTCTGCCGCCTCCTCTCCGTCTCTTCTGATGTGGATGGAAAGGACGATGTTTTCGCCGCCGATGTCAGGGGTTTTCTTCCGGACGAAGCTGAGCATTTCGAGGCGGATGCCGCCGAATCCATTGGTGTCAAAGAGTTTGCTTACAACCGAGTCGAGGGTGCAGGCTAACATGCAGCACCTCCTGCTGCCC
>JAUNXT010000056.1:0-1206 GCA_030539655.1 Methanocorpusculum sp. | reverse complement strand
CCTGCTGCCCGTGCGGCAGCCTCTGCTGTCCCTGCAGCTCCTGCAGCCCCTGCAGTTCCTGCCGGACGCTTTCCGGCGGTTTTATCTCTGATGCGTTCTAATATGTGTGTGCTCTGTGTTCCTGATCTGCTTACTGAGGTAATCGGGGCACAGGCATTGCTGTTTTCTGTGTTCTGCATTCGGTTTTGTAAGCAGAGTCGTATTCTGCTTTGTTTTTGTTTCAGTTTCCGTTTCATGGGTGTTCTCCTTCGAGTGTTCTTTTTCTGTGTTCCTCAAGTTTTGCTTTGTTGAGGAGTTCGTACTGTTCGATTGTTTCTCTGATTTCGCTTTCCGTAAGCCAGATGCCGTGTTGTTCGCGGAACTCACGGCGTATCTCTTCCCACGCGGTGTCAGCGGCGAGTGCTGCTCCCCGGAGGGCGACGACCGGCATGAGTACGGTGTCAATTATGGCAGTAAGTTTTGCCCGGATCTCTTTTTCAGAGAGGGCAGGGGCGTTTTGGGAAAGCCATGCCGTGACGGATTCCGGAAGCGACCCGCGGGTCATTTCCGCATTCGCATCTGCATTTGTTTCCGCATCCGCATTCGCGTCCGCATCCCCATTTTTCTCACCAAGAGCCGCATATGCTGCAGCGGTGAAGAAGCTGCTGCGCGAGGGGTATCCCATCCTGGCTATCAGCGAGTCGAGTTTTTTCGCAGTTTTCGAATCCAATCGGAAGTGGTATGGGATTTTGTTTTTCTTTTTTCCCACGATTTGACCTCTGATTTGTCAGGGTGTCGACAGTCGTCTGTCGTCTTTGTTTTTTTTAAAAAAATCTCTTAGAGGGGATTTTTTTCAGGTAACAGTTCCGTTTGTATTTATATCATTACTGACTAATCTGTACAACAGGAAAGTGTCCGGCAGACGGTCTTCATTACCTGAAAGGAAGACCGGCTCGAAGTTTCCCCTCCTCATGATTTTTTTTAAGCAAGGCATGTCGACAGACGACTGTCGACACCTTTGTTCAAACAGCTCTTCTCCGTTCTTTATCCGGCAATCCGGGGACGCCCCGGTCTCGGATTTTTTCATTTTTCTGATTTTTTCCGATTCCGGATGCTTCCCGGATCATCAGCGTCAGGAGCTGCTGTCCGGCGTATCTTTCGGCTCATCTGTACGGAGTATGTGTGTTTGCATAAATCCGTATGTGATTTACCGGCAGCCGCAGCGGG
>JAUNXT010000055.1 GCA_030539655.1 Methanocorpusculum sp. | reverse complement strand
ACCGGAATTGCCCTCGCAAAGAACATGTTTGTCGCAGGAAGTCCGATTCTGAACACGCCGGTAATCGGTGCCATGGCAAAACTCGGTATATTCTCCCACGAGTCCGGAAAACTGGCAATTCAGGAGACATTCTCCGATGTAAGAAACGTTGAAGCGGCTGAAGCTGCATACAATGAGGTGAAGTTATGACCTATCAGGGAATCCCGAAAATTACCATCAGCACCCCGAAAGAGGCAGCGATGGGTCAGACAGGAACATGGAGAACATTCCGCCCGGTGGTAAACCGCGAGACCTGCAACCACTGCGGAATCTGCGCCATGTACTGTCCGGACGCGGTAATCGATCAGGATACGCAGGAAATCGACCTTGTGTACTGTAAAGGCTGCGGAATCTGTGCAAACGAGTGTCCGAAAAAATGCATCACAATGATACGGGAAGAGCACTGAGACTCTCCGTATCTTTATAATAAATCACATCCAAATAATAGTAGTATTCAGGAGATAAGATATGGCAGGAAAAAAAGTCATTATCACAGGTGTCCCCGGTGTGGGAAAGACGACTGTTATCAACTCTGCATTTGACAAAGTAACAGCAGAGGGTATAAAATACCAGAACCTCAACTTCGGAAGCTTCATGTTTGAGGTAGCACAGGCTGAAGGTCTTGTAACCGACAGAGACCAGATGAGAAAACTTGACCGCACACAGCAGAAACGTCTGCAGAAACTTGCAGCGGAAAAGATTGCAGCAATTGACGGGAACGTCATCATTGACACCCACGCATCGGTAAAGACCCCGGCAGGCTACCTTGCAGGACTTCCGGAATGGGTCATTTCCGCAATTATGCCGGACACCATTGTCCTTGTCGAAACAGACAACGACCAGATTTTAGTCAGAAGACTTTCTGACGAAACCCGTGTCCGCGATGTTGAGGGATCACGCTCCATTGCAGAGCATCAGGAGATGAACCGTGCATTTGCCGCAGCTTACTCAATGCTTACCGGATGTACGGTCAAAATCATCGTTAATGCCGATTTCCTTGTTGATAAGGCAGTCGATGAGCTTGCCGCTGTCCTGAGGTAACCCCATGGGTAAATTCGCCGATAAATACGGCTTGTTCATAGCTATCGGGGCTATGATTGCGATGATGCTGCTCTATCAGTGGCAGGATGCACGCAACGTTATCGCGGGAATTGTGGATGTGGTCATCGCCCCCTTCGAGGCAATGGGACTTCCCTTCTTTGCACTGGTGCTGATTCTGGCAACCATTACCGGTCTGTACTCTTCCCTTCTCCAGAAATACACCATCGATTACGAGGGAATGAAAAAGCAGCAGGAGAAGATGAAGGAGTTTAACACCAAATTCCGTGAAGCACAGAGAATGGGTGATGAGCGCCTGATTAAAAAGATGCAGGCACAGCAGCAGGCCATGATGAGCGAGCAGATGAAGATGAGTCAGGCACAGTTTAAGCCGATGGCATACATCCTGGTTGTTACAATCCCGATTTTCTTCTGGCTCTACAAGAGGGTAAGCCAGATGCCGACACCCGATGTTCTCACCACTGCCATAGCTGATTTGACAAACTCCATTGTCATCCCATTCGGGGGACTCATGTCATATCAGGCACAGGTTTTCATCTTCCCCGCATGGCTTCTCTGGTACATCTTATGTTCACTCTGTATGACCCAGATCATCAGAAAGACGTTAAACATCGGGGGAATCGCGTAAATGCGCATCTGCATCGGCGGACAACCCGGTTCAGGCACAACAACGCTCGGAAAAGCCCTTGCCGCAAAATACGGCCTGGGCTTTTACTCTGGCGGCTCTTTTTTTCGTGAGAGTGCAAAAGAACGCGGCATGACTCTTGCCGCGTTCGGAGAACTCGCAAAGGAAAATCCGGAAATAGATTACGAGTTGGACCGCCGGCAGACACAGTTTGCAAAAGACAATGACAACTTCATCATCGAAAGCCGGTTATGCGGTTGGATGGTAGAAAACGCTGATTTAAAAATCCTCCTGACCGCATCACAGCGGTGCCGTGCGGAGCGTATCGCAGAGCGCGAGGGTATCAGCCCCGAAACTTCGTATGAACAGACGGTGGAACGGGAGGCATGCGAGGCGGCACGTTACCTAGAATATTACAAGATTGATATTCTCTCAACAGAACCATACGATTTAGTAATCAGCACCGAACTGTTTAATCCGGAGGCGGTGCTCTCCATTGCCTCAGCCGCTATTGATGCATTGAAAAGCTGAAATAACCGAATCTTTTTTCCAAACCAGTAATTGAACAGCCGGAAACTGATACGAAGAACGTATCAACACGTTAATATAGTAAAGTGATAAATCAGTAATAACCAATCCGGTGAAAACACAATCATGCTTCCTGTTCCTGAAAAACGACTAAATCTTCTCCTTGAAGCATTATCCTCCCTCAAAACACCTGAAGAATGTGCGGCATTCCTGGAGGATGCCTGCACCATCAAGGAAATTCAGGATATCGCCCAGCGTCTTGAGGTAGCCTCCCTTCTCTCGGCAAAACTGAGTTATCAGGAAATATCGAAGGAAACCGGTGCCAGTACAGCAACCATCAGCCGCGTTAACCGCTGTCTGACCTATGGAAGAAACGGATACCGTATTGTTCTCGACCGGATGAATGAACAGAATAAATACAGACAGGCTCCCAATGAAATGCAGCAGATGCGCTGATGAAGCGGTTATTTTCCAGAAAGCGTCCGGGGCTGCCCTTTGCATACGGCACCTGACAGCAGATATCGAATCCCGCGCAAAAAAGGAAATCCGGAACAAAGGCGGCATCTCATCCGGAGAAAAGATATTTATTCAGAGCAGCTCCCCAGTAAAGACCTTTGCTCTCAGGATTTTTTTAAGTTCTCTCTTTTTGAAACGAAGCGATACTATCTTTGTGCGCGAGGCATCCGCCGCATCACTGATAATTACTGACGAAACGCTTGACGACACTGCAGCAGACCTCCTTGAGGCGGTGATTAAAGGAACCGCCTCCTCATACGTGACAGGAATGGCACAGGAAACCCGTATGATATCTCCGCTTTCCACCATCCCTGATGAGGAGATAATCATGTATTCAGAGCACCACGGCTGGAAACAGGAGGTCCCGCAGAATTTCGGAGATGTGCGGATGTTTTTAACCCGTTTTTCCGAAGAGAGACCGTCTACAAAGTTTGCGCTGAAAAATACTGCGGATAAACTTAAGGAGATTTGTAAATGACTGATAACATAATCGGAAACGCAGAAGATGAACTAACCAGTGACTGCTGTCTTTGCATCGGCTGTGAAATCGTTAAAATAAAAGACCTCATCCGGAATGCAGTCTGGGAAAGCGGCACTGAAGGGGTTGTAATCGGTATCTCTGGCGGCATAGATTCTGCGGTTGCCTGTGCCCTTGCGGTAAAGGCGGTTGGAAAAGAGCGGGTAACCGGGGTCAGCATGCCAGCATCATCCGCAGGATGCAGTGACACAGATGATGCGAAACTGCTTTGCAGCACACTTGGCATTGAACTGCTAACCATCCCTCTGGAACAGACACTCTCTGCATTTTTATCTGCGCCGCACATCACAAACACCCCGCTTTCAGCTGGAAATGCGGCTGCACGCCTCCGGATGGTCACATTATACAACGTTGCTGCGGCACGAAACCGTCTTGTCTGCGGGACGTCAAACAAAACCGAGTACCTGATTGGTTACTCCACCAAATGGGGGGACGGCGCAGCAGACGTTCAGCCGCTTTTGCATCTCTACAAAAAAGATGTCTATGCCCTCGCAGAAGAGCTGGAGATTCCGGAAAGAATCATTAAAAAAGCACCGAGCGCCGGATTTTTTGAAGGGCAGACCGATGAACAGGAAATAGGAATGACCTATAAGGAGCTTGATTCCGCTCTTTTTTCACTGGAATTGAACGGGTATCAGCCGCAGAATGAAACAGAGCATCGTGTCCTTTCAATGATGCAAAAAAGCGAACATAAGCGAAATCTCCCTAAAAACAGGTTTAAATAAAAATTATGCGGAAAATACGGGTTATGCTGTACCTGTTGCAAGACGCAGGATTTATCAGAGTCAACAACAAATATAGATATAGATATGGACGTAGCAGAACTAGATTATGACCAGGCAGTAAGTGAAATCTCCGTCATTCTTCAGACAGCAGGATATGACTGTGAAAGTGAAGAAGGTGTATTTAATCTCTCCGGAGTTCGTGGGAACAAATGTATTATTGTTCTCTGTTCAGATGATATGAACGCCCTTCAACGCTTTGATATGACTCCGTACTCCATAAATCTCAACGGTTCAAAAACACGCTGTGACAAACTCAT
>JAUNXT010000054.1 GCA_030539655.1 Methanocorpusculum sp. | reverse complement strand
AAATTGTTTATACTATCCTCACCGATATATCTGCAGCAATGAAAAAACTCTGTATCGCAGCAATAGTCCTGCTCCTCACAGCAGCAGTCATCCTCTCCGCGGGATGTGTTTCGCTTGGAAGCACAACCACGGAAATTTTCATGGGGGATGAAAAAATCGGAACAATCACCCTGACACCCGCCCAGCACGCAGCATCCATAGGAAACACCCCCCTCGAGCGGTATGACATCGAAGTGGAACTATTCGGGCTGAAATACACCAAAGGAGGTCTCACCGATGTGGAAGCCATAGTCTCGCTTTCCAACCTCACCAGGGAAGGAATCACAATTGAAGGCATACAGGACGCCTTAAAGGACTTTACCCTGGCAGGAGCTGCTAAGGGTGAATCGTCTGTGTCACTCCTCGACACGCTCCTTCACATGCCCATATCCACACCATATCCTGTGGACTTCGGGATGCCGTTTAACACCCCGGACGCAGGCGATGCAATTAACGAAGCAATGGACAACCTCGGAGACATGCTAAACTCGATTTCCCTCTCTGCCCCGTCCGGCATCTGATCTCCGGGACTCATTTACTTTTTTTGGCATTTACCCTTCAGACAAAGATTCCGGCCAGAAACTTAACCCCCATCAGAATCAGAATCACTCCCCCAATAATCTCCATTTTCGTCCCCAGAATACTGCTTAATTTGTGGCCCGCAAGAACCCCTGCAAAGCTGAAAAGAAACGCCACAACGCCGATTATAACTGAAGGGAGTATTATCTCGTCCCCCATCAGACCGTAGCTGATGCCCACCGCAAGTGCATCGATGCTTGTTGCAACTGCAAGCAGAAGGAGCACCTTAAAGCCCGTGAGATTGACACCCTCCTCTTTTCCCCTGAACGCATCATAAATCATCTTTGCCCCGATGAAAAAGAAGAGGGCAACGACAATCCAGGAGCCTACAGTCTGCAGAAACCTGGACAGCGGCGCTCCCGCAAGCCATCCGAGAACCGGCATGAGAAACTGGAAAAATCCGAACATCCCTCCTGCGGCAAGAGCGGTCCGGATGATATTTTTCTTAAGGACCGCACCTCCTGCAAGAGAGACCGAGAGTGCATCCATGGCAAGGCCTATCGCGATTAAAAGAGTGGGGATGAAATCTGCAGCGTCCATGGTTCTGATTCGGTCCGGAGGAAGGCGGTTCTTTGCTTATTCACGGCTTACTTTGCCTATTCCCGGCTTATTTCTCTCTATTTGTTTATTTGACAGTCTTTCCGCTCTTTCTGACAGATGCGACGCCCTCCGCATCCTCAACTTTTACCACAAACGTGCCGTAGCACGGCTTTGTGTAGCCGTAGATGAGCTTTTCTTCTTTGATGCCTACAATGACCGGCGGGACACCGATAAGCGGTTTATCGAGGAGTTTAAATCCCGGGGGGACCTCGTAGCGCTCGCTGCACTCTGCTTTGATGAGGTCACGCGCCTCCTTAAAGCTGCAGTTCTTTGCAAGGATTTCATAGTTCATATTTTCGAGACAGCCCATTCAAGCACCTCCTCTAAATGCGGCAGAATCCCTCTCGCATTATGTGTCAGAGGGGCCGCGATTTTTTCAGTCCGATACTCTGCCTCGTCTGCAAGTTCGTATGCGTGTTCGCCGAAGAACAGAGTGACTATCGTTGACTCGGGCGCAAGGGCCGCGGCTGTTGCCGTAAATGAAAGCCCTGCATCGTTGTGCACCAGAGAGATAATGAGAGGGTATGCAGCATCCCCGTCCCGCATCTCCGAGATGGTCTTTTCCAGGTCGCGGTACTCCGAGACGTAGTGTCCTTTCGGGTCGCTTACCCGCACGAGCTGCTTTGCTGACGGGTTTGCGGCAACCACGGGAGTAATTTTTGCGTCCCGCAGAAAATCTGCTATATAGAGCACCAGAGGGGACTGAACAGGAATCTGCGGGCAGCCGATGAGAATAAGGGCCGTCTTCATGCTGGTTATATATCGGTTTTTATCTGATATAGGATTTATTAATGGGTGAATGTCAATCTCATATGTTCTGCCCGTTGCTGTAACTGACGGTGTGGATGGACTACAAAACCGCAAATCTACGCGAATCCACGCAAATCGCGAGCCTATTCACCCGTGCCTAACCCCGCTAATCGCGGGGCACGGGCGGCTCGCTGGGATAAGAGAAATTCATGATACCTAATGTCAAAACAAGAGGGGATTTGTTGATGAAAATAATAATAGTCCCCTCTCCCAGCAGCCCGCCCGCGCCCTGCGATTAGCAGGGCTAAAGCGCGGGTGCAAAGGGCTGCGATTTGCGTGGATTCGCGTAGATTTGCGGTTTTGTAGTCCATCCACACCGTCAGTTACAGCATCCGTGAAGAACACCTGGAAAGATACAGAATAAACAAAAATAAAAAAAAGATTAATGGACCTTAGTCCCGTTCGGAACATCCCGCAGCGGGATTAAAAGCGATGCCGCCTCACCTGCTGCAAAGAGCATACCGTTACTCTCCTCTCCCCGGAGCTTTGCGGGCTTTAAGTTCACCACGACAATAATCTTTTTCCCGACCATCTCCTCCGGCGTATACTGCATTGCGATACCTGATACAATCTGGCGCACCTCGCATCCGATATCCACCTGAAGCCGCAGGAGGCGGTCTGCTTTTTCAATCTTCTCGCATTTAATGACCTCACCTACACGGAGGTCAAGCTTTGTCACATCGTCAATCGTAATAATATCCGTTGAAAGCGGTTCAAATTCTTCTGTCATAGATTTATCTCCACTGTTTTTCTTCTCATCCTTCGTCTCATCCTTCTTTTCTTCACTCTTTGCAGAGGCCTCCGTTGCACGCTTTGCAAGCACTGCCTCGAGCTCCTCACGCTGTGCATCCTCGATTCTTGCAAAAAGCGGCTTTACATCGCCGAGAGCGGTGTTTTCGAAAGGCACCATTGCATCTGATACCGGGTGTGTTTCAACCTGGTCCTGATATCCTAACATCTCCCAGAGCTTCTGGGCAAAGCAGGGCATTGCAGGCTGCATAACAAGAGCACACGCCTTTACAATCTGAAGACAGTTTTTCAGCACCTGCTCCGCACGCGGGACATCTGTTTTCAGGAGCTTCCACGGGGCCTCGTTTGAGATGTAGCTGTTTCCGTAGGACGCCAGAAGAAGGATATTGTCAACCGCCGCCTTGAACTCGAAGGCGCGGACCGCCTCCTCAATTGCTGCAAGGGACTTTGCAATCTCCTCAAAGACAGGTGCCTCAACCGCACACTCCGGGATATGACCTACCTTGTTTTTGACAATGGTCATCGTTCTGTTCGCGAAGTTTCCGAAGGTGTTTACGAGCTCATTGTTGATTCTTGCCTGAAACTCCTTCCAGCTGAAGTCGAGCTCGCGGGTGTGGCTTGTGTAGTCTAAGAGATAGTATCTCAGATAGTCCGCGGGAAGGCCTTTATCCAGGTAGTCCTCCTTTGTCCAGACCACGTTTCCACGGGACTTTGAAAACTTCTCCCCGTCGATTGTGACCATTCCCGATGCGACAACCGCGGACGGAGGCTGGTATCCTGCCCCGTGCAGCATCGCAGGCCAGAAGACGCAGTGGTGGTAGATGATATCGGACCCGATAAAGTGCACCCGCTCGCCGTCCATCCAGTACTTCTTCCAGTCGGCATTGTTCGCTGCAGCCCACTCCTCGGTAAAGGACATGTATCCTATCGGAGCATCGACCCAGACATAACAGACAAGCCCCTCCGCTCCCTCTGCGGGGAAGGCAACGCCCCAGTCGAGCATTCTTGTGATACACCAGTCCATCAGCTCGTTTTCGACCCAGCCGATGGCATAGTTTCTGGCGTTTACCGTTCCTTTGAGTGTCGGGAGATACTCTAAGAGGTAGTCTCTGAATGCGGAGAGTTTGAAGTAGTAGTGTTTCTGCTCGCGAAGCTCTGCTTTCGTGCCGCACGTCGCACATACCGGGTCTAAAATCTCTCCCGGTTCAAGGTGTCTTCCGCAGCCCTGGTCGCACTCGTCCCCGCGTGCGTGTTTTCCGCAGTAGGGGCAGGTGCCTTCGACATAGCGGTCGGGGAGGAATCTTCCGCATTTGGGGCAGTAGCTCTGCTGGATGACCTTTTCGTAGACATATCCTTTTTCTATGAGGGTATTTAGTATCTGTGTTGTCCGCGCATGGTTTGCGGGGTCGTCGGTCATGCCGAAGCGGTCGAAGACGACGCCCATGGCTTTGAAGATTTCGTCGAAATGTTTGTGGTACCGTTCACATATTTCGCGGGGGGAGACATGTTCTGCCTCTGCGGAGACGACAATTGGTGTTCCGTGGTTGTCTGAACCGCAGATGAAGACAATGTCTTCCCCGAGTCTTCTAAGGTACCTGACATAGAAGTCTCCGGGGATGTAGGTTCGCAGGTGCCCTAAGTGGCAGAGGCCGTTGGTGTAGGGCAGCCCGCAGGTTACTACGGTCGGTTTATTCATGGGTATTATATATGTCGTCGAAGGAGATAAGAGTTTAGGGT
>JAUNXT010000004.1:58318-60096 GCA_030539655.1 Methanocorpusculum sp. | reverse complement strand
ACCAAATAAAGCGGCCAGTGAAAAGCCGCGCAGATCTCGGGAAGGCTAACACCCACATCGCGCGCCTCAGGATTGCGCGCAATGAACTCATATATTTCTTCAGCGAGCTCCTCGTAATTCTCCTCGTGCGCAATCCCCACAACCTCTTCAGTATCCGGCGCGAAAAGTTCATCCTCTGAATCAATCAGCCGCTGGCGGCGCTGCCGCCTCCGTTCCGACTTCTCCGCAAGACGAAGCTGCTTAATCAGTTCATACAGATTTGTATGACGCTTTCTCACATCCTTTCTCTTAATGCGACGGTCAATCTCGCGCTCTAAAAGCTCAATCGGCCCAAGCGCGCGCTCGGACATACCTTCACCCTCATCATAGGGGATGTAGTCACCCTCATATTCATCCTCTTCTTCCTCAGGCTCTTCCAGAGACTCGGCCTTCAGGCGCAGAAGAACTGACAGATAAAATATCGTAAGACCCGATACACGCAGATTCATCTCACGACGCGCTTCAAGTTCTGCCAGAAACTTATCAGTAAGGTCAGCGATATCAATATTCCACGGATCAACCAACCCATCCTTGACCATCTTGACCAGAATCGAAATCGGTTCCTCATTATCCCCTTCAGGCAGAACAAACTCAGGCATTTCTTACTCCACCATCTTGACACCGGTAACAAGCGTACTCTTGTCCCCGGGACGTACTGTAACACCCATCATACGGTCTGCAGCCTCAATCATCGGCTTTCTGTGCGACACAATAATAAACTGAGAGTTCTCACAGATCTCACGCACCATCTGCGAAAGACGCTCGACATTGACACCGTCGAGGTTTGAATCGACTTCGTCAAGCGCATAGAAAGGTGCCGGCATGTGCTGCTGGATAGCAAAAATAAATGAAAGCGTCGTAAGAGACTTCTCTCCGCCTGACATCATCTTCAGCCGGTGAACCTCCTTTCCTTTGGGTGACACCTCAAAGGTCATACCTCCTGTAAACGGATCCTCATAATCATCCAGCACAAGCTGACCCGAGCCGTCATTTAAGAGCCGGTATATCTTCTTGAAGTTTTCATTAATCGCATTGTATGCAGTCATGAAGGCATCATGCTTCATCTGTTTAAAACCTTCAATCTTTGCAAGAATTGCCTCGCGTTCGCGGGAGAGGGTGTTTTTCTTTTCGGTCTTTTCAGCAGTCTTTTTCTCCAGCTCATCATACTGTTCAATCGCCTGCTGGTTAACGTTTCCAAGACGCTTGATGGCACGTTCCGTTGTGATGATTTTATCCAAGATATCATCAAGAGAGAGGTCACACTCAACCTCATCCTCCACAGAACCTTTCAGCGTTGCAATCTCTTCGGAAAGTTCTGCAGACTTGGTATCGAATGCACTGATCTGCACATTACAGCGCTCGACCTCCCCCTGCAGCTGCCCGATTTTTAACTGTGCTTCGTCTGCGGCATTCTGCACACGTACACGTTCATTGGATAGTTCCTCAATCTCTCCTGTAAACGACTTAATCCGTTCCTCAAATGCCCGGATGGCAGCGCGTGCAGCTTCAATATCAGCATTCGCTTTTCCAATATCAGCATCATATTCCGCAAGCTGTGCCTCCGAATCAGTGCGCTCCTTTGTCCTTTGGTCAAGCTGATCCTTAAAGTGCTTTCGTTCAAGCAGAACACCGTTTAAGTCATTGGTTTTCTGATCCAGACGGCGCTGTGCATCATTTACTGCTGAACGTGCCTTCTGCAGCTGGTCCGTCAGCAGATTGAACTCATCCTCGTTTACCAG
>JAUNXT010000004.1:31985-58218 GCA_030539655.1 Methanocorpusculum sp. | reverse complement strand
AACGTGCCTTCTGCAGCTGGTCCGTCAGCAGATTGAACTCATCCTCGTTTACCAGAACTCTGAGCTCCTCCATACGTTTGTTCAGCGCCTCAATCTCATCGGAAATTTCCTGAATCTCAGTCTCCAGAGAGGCAATCTCTTTCGCACGCTCTTTGGAGTCGTTTTCAGTCTCCGTTCTGAGGCGCGCCGATGCAGCTTCATCCTCGGCAATCTTGTTGAGTGTTCTGTTGCAGTTTGAAATCTTCAGCGCAATCGAGGTTATCTCGGAATCCTTGGCATTCTTCTCTTCGCGAAGACCCGCACAGACACTTTCATTTCGCTTATCGGAGGATAAAAGATCTGCTTCCTCTGCTTTCAGCTCTTCAATCTTTGCGGCAAGTTCTACCGACTCACGCCCTGCTGCAACACCAAATCCTCTGATATTTTTGTTGATGGAACCTCCGGTCATACTGCCCCCTTTGTCGAGCAGCTCTCCCTCAAGGGTTACCATCCGGTACCGTCCCATAAGTCTGCGGCCCGCATCGAGGTTTTCGACCACAACCGTCTGCCCGAAGACCAGGCTGAATGCATCACGGAACTCAGGTTTGAAATCAATCAGGTTGATGGCATAGTCGATTACACCGTTTCCTGCAAGCGGAGGAAGAGGCTGAGGCTGCTTCATCTTGTTTAACGGAAGGAAGGTGAGGCGGCCGAGGCGTTCCTCTTTCAAATACCCGATACAGTCCGCTGCAACCTGATCATCTTCCGTAATCACGTTGTTCAGCCGCGCACCAGCTGCAATGTTGAGTGCCACAGTATGCTCGGCTTTCAAAACTTTTCCGAGTTTGGAAATGGTCCCATACACCCCGTCAAATCCGGAGACTGCATCAAGGGCGCGGTCTGATGCTCCGGATGCCTTCTGTTCCGCTTCAATCTGCATCTGACGGCGGGTAAGCCGTGCTATCTCATTTCTGACAGCATCAATGTTTTTCTTCACCTGCATCATCCGGCGCTCGGCTTCTGCTGTCTGACCAATGATTACCTTAAGCTCCGCTTTTGCATCCCCTTCCTGTGCTGTAAGGGCATCCAGTTCGATTTGCAGGTCCTTGCGCTCTTCGGCAAGTGATACCTGTTCCCGATCATACCTTTCCAGTTCAGCCATGCGGATACGGCTTTTTTCGATGATACCGTCTCGCTGCACAATAATTGCACTTCTGGCATCCTTCTTTTCACCGATTTTTCCCATCAGCTCTGCAAGTTCAGCCTGTGCACCCTGGCTGTCTCTGCCTCGTTTCGCAACAACCTCTTCAGCCTTTGCGAGAACCTTTTTCTGAGTCTCAAGCTCCATCGCAAGATTGGCGCGGTCTATCTGAAGCGTCTGCGCCTGCTTGTTAAAATCATTGAAGGAATTCTGATACTTGTGAATCTCGGTATAGAGATTATTCATTCTGGCAAGGACTGTTTCCTTATCCTTCCGCCTGCGGGCAATCGATTCCTCCGCAACACGGATGTTTGTCTTCTGCTCCTCCTGACCAGAGACGATTTTCAGATACTCCGGCCCCTGCTTTTCTGCAATCTTTTTATCGAGGTCGGCTACTTCCTCACGCCGGGCATCACGCTCGTTTTCCTCCATCTTAATACTTTCCTGATGCTGGAGGAGAAGCGTCTCCTGACCGGCACGGGATGAGGCAATGACAGAGAGTTCACTTTCGAGTTTTTTGATATCTGCTGATTTTTTCGCGGCATTTAAGTAGTCAAGTTCTTTGGTCAGACTGACGTACTTGACCGCATCCTCACGTGCTCCCGCAAGGTCTGCCAGCTGACGTGCATACTCTTCGAGAAGCAGTTCCTCACGCTCGATTTTTGCACGCACCTGGTCGAGTTCCACGAGTGCACGGTCTTTTTTCTCATCAAACTCGGCAACGCCTGCAATGTTGTCAACGATACCGCGGCGTTCGGTATCCCCCATGCTCATGATGCGGTTGATATCACCCTGCATTACCACATTGTACCCGTGGGGGCGGATACCGTTTTTAACAAGAAAATCCAGAATCTCCGCCTGGGAACTGGTCTTTTCGTTCAGATAATAGTACGAGTAGACCGTCGTCGGTGTCTGTTTGATTCTGCGCCGTATCCTCGTACCGTCCGAAAACTCAAGCGTAACCTCAGCAGTATTTTTTCCTGAAGTGTTGTTGATAAAGTCTGTCATGTTATCAGCACGCAGATTGCGTGATGAAGAGAGGGACAGAACAAAAAGAACTGCATCGATGATGTTGCTTTTTCCCGAACCGTTCGGACCGGATACGACAGTGAAACCCTCAAAAAAAGGTATGCGGGTTTTTCTCGAAAATGATTTGAAGTTATCTATTTCTACCTGAACGATGTGCACAGCTGTTCTCCGATGTTTTTTCTATGGTGTCTGAACTGCGTTTCTCTGATGATATAGGTGCATCTTACAGATGTTATTTAATCTCCAGGGTGTCATCCTCGACTGCTTCAATTACTGCATCGGACTCCGCACGGATGGCGGATGAACGCGAAAGATGACCTTTGCCGTAGCCGGTACCTGCAATGATGACACTTCCCTGTGTCTTTTTCGGCCGCTTCAGAATGGTTCCGTCAGGCTGCATGACAAATTCATACTCTCCGGGTTTGAGCGGGGTTTCTGCCTCATCCGGCACTTCAGCAGGTGCCGGTTTTGCCTCGGGCATTACTGCATAGCTGTGAGATGGCGGCTGCTGAACAGGTGCATGCTCCTGCCGTTCACGCGGAGGCATCGGAGTACCTGGTGCAGAAAAGGAGCGTTTTTCCGGCATCTGTACAGGAGTCGGTGCCTGCGGCACGGGGCGCACTACAGCAGGTGAGGGGATGTCTGCTTTCGGCTGCCCCGGAACCGGGCGGCGGACTGCAGTACGCGGTGGAACCTGTGATACAGTCTGCTGCTGGTTTCCCCCCAGTTTCTCAATTGTTGCGGAGAGTTTTCGGGTTATGGTCTTCAGGTCAAGAAGCTCTTCGGTTAGCCCGTTAACCATAGCTTCGAGTTCATGGACTTTGTGCTCAAGTTTAACCACCTGCTCGGAAGTAGCCGGCGATGCGACTGAGTCCGAGGCAGGTATGGATGTCTGCACTGAGGATTTCTTCTGCTGTTCGCGCTCATTCAGGGCAAGTTCATGTTCGAGGAACTGCATACGGGTATTCATATATATTTATATTATTTTGATTTATGATGATAAGAGTTTTCCCTTCCGGAGGGGCTTTTTTTACCCTTGTCTGCCTGCAGAAGGGATAATTCCGGGAAGAGAGGAAGAAAAGCGCACACTGTTGGATATGAATGAAGAAAATACATAAACATAAGAAAAGAAAAAAATGTGTTAAACGTCCCGACGGGGATTCGAACCCCGGTCTAAAGCTCCGCAGGCTTTAAGGATATCCTCTACCCTACCGGGACAGGAGTTTGCACTTTGTGCTCTATATTATTGCCTTTCGTGATATATAAAATAAACGTTTATTTTTTCAACATCACAAAGCATACCGCAAAAGGGCGGCAATTCCCCCGAGAGCTTCCAGACGCTTTCCCGGCTCAAACCCGGTCGAAAATACCACCGGTTCTGCACCAATCCGTTCCGCATCCTCAAGAATCGCTGAAAACATCCCCTCACGGACCGCAGCATCTGTTACCAGAAGCCGCTCTGCCGCGCCGAAATCAACTGCCCGCCGCACGTCATCTTTCCCGTAAGCAAAAGCCCCGTTCTTTGCAATCCGCAAAAAGAGTTCATCCATGAAAGAGACTTCTCTTGCAAGCTGCACATCTTCTGCGGCGCGGGTCAAAACACCATTTCCGATTGCTTCCTGAACTGCACCATATCCGGAACGCCTGGTATCTGCGGTCATCATTTTAACCGCAAGATCAGGTTTTTTCGTTTTTACATACGATACAAAATCATCCTTGACAAATCCGGGGCCTGCAACAATAATAACTCCTGTGACCGGAGCGAGTGCTTCCGCAACCGCGCCAAACAGGGCCTCGCGCGAGTCAAGACCTGCCGTTTTCCCGCTCCCGAGAGTAAACGTTACTATCCGTTCCGGGCCGTACTGCCTGATACGGTATAGTTCAATCTCTCCGTCTTCTACAGCTGCAATGTGCACAACCCCGTGAACCGAGGCGGAAACTGCCCGCTCAATACGTGATAAATCATGGGGTCGCCACCGTTTTACAACCGATACCTCATATCCGGTTTCCACATTAATGGTATGATGCTGACCGAGGTCCGGCCCGAAGACGATGATGCCAAACACCCGAAGGCGGTTTGCATCAGCCGAAAATTCAACTTTTTCCACCTTCAGACCGATTCTGACTGGACGCTTTTCGAGTTTCTCCGAACGAAGTTTATCAGAAGAAGCATCAACAGTCCGCAGAGTCACTGCATATACTGTATCTCCCGGTAAAATCAGGTAAGATAAATGCCACAAATCATCCAGTGAATCGCAGATGAGTTTATATTCGCCAAAGCTATCGTGCTTCAGCGGCTCGGAGAGTTCCGCTTTCATACGATATCTGACCCTCCCGGAGGCACAAATGCCGCCACTGCCTCAGTGTTTAAAACCGCACGAAGCACCTTCGAATCTCCGTCAGGAACCATCTCCTTAAGTCTTCGAAGAACTTTCCGCGCAACATCGTTTCCTTCAAACGTCCCTGGTTTCAGACATACATATATATTTGTCTTCTTTCGGACTGCAGATGGCACGCCACCGATGACTGCAAAGACAGGTTCCGTCATAACACCTATTGCTGTCTCAAGCGGAACATCTTTGAGAATAGTGCGCTCCCCGCGGATGACAAAAGCCCCGTGGGCAACATACTCACCACTCTCCGGAGTCTTGCTCACCTGTGAGGGAGCTGCTTCTATGACATCCCCTGATGCACTGCCCGATGACCAGAGACGTGAATATGATACTGCAAATCCTGCCGCTTCATCCATACACTCGGTTTTTCCTTTTACAATAACAACCGATGCACCGAAAACATCAGCATGGAGGAACGTGTCTTTTCCTTCCATATACTTTTTAACAAGATCCTCGTTCTGGTCAGCATTTCTGCCGCCTATTACAAGAACCCCGTCTGATGTTTCCATCCACCGGAACCGGTGATACCATTTTGCCTTCATGCGACCGATACGCTCTACCGGTTTCTTTTCCGGACGCTCTGCCATCAGCCCCATCGCACGGACTGCCCCCGCTTTTTTTGTACGGAACTTTTTCGCCAGCTCACTGTACCTACCTGCATTTGCCTCAAGACTATCATGCAGGAAAATCGTCACCTTCTGTGCTTCACCAAGATCGAGGAGGACTGATGCCTTTTCTGCATTGAGAGAGACAATCCGTTTTGCCGCAGGCATGTCACTTTTCTTCAATACCGCTGAAATTTCCTGCCAGGACATCTTGCGTGAAACCTCGGATAAAACATCGATGACCTCCTTTACCTCACCATAGTGCCCGTAAATAATCTCCGCTGCCTCTGTTGCCAATGCCGCTTTCTTTTCAAAGGAGGAAATTGCTGCCTCCTGCTGCTGTCTGATACGCTCCTGACGGGTAAGTTTTTTCGCAGCCTCTTCCTTTTCTATGCGCATGACATCCAGTTTCGGGTAATACGCTTCTAGGGCTTTTGAAAACGTCGGATAATGCGCAATCGGGGTACGCGCCGGAGATGGTGTCGGAAATGCCCCCATTTCATCAATTATCGGGTCTGGCACATCTAGCTGTGAAAACCACTGAAGCATTGCATTATAGATGGGGCGAAGCTGTGCTTCGGAGGCATACTGCGCAGGCATGGCACGGGAGACATCGGCCTTCCTGCAAATCTCCTCTGCTGTTACCCCTCCCAGTAGAAGACGCTTTGCAAGCGCGCGCACAATTTCTGCATCCTCACCGGCGACAGCGGCTGCAAACTCCTCATACGAGAGTTCCTCCGGACTTTTCATCATCCGGTCATATACCTTCCCTGCGGTGATGTCACGTTCACGGAACCGCTTTTGTACCAGCGCATTCATAATGACGAAATTCTTGTCGGTTAATATCAGATTTCCATCATCAAAGAGTTCAAGTATCAGACGATATTCATTTACCCCCTTTCCTATCTCAAATATAATAACACGCTCGATTCCCTTCTGCTGAATCGAGAGCACACGTCCTCCTTCAATGTATTTTCTGAGGTACATCGAGAATCCCGAAGGATTTTTCGGTGCAGGAGGCAGTTCCGATACAAGATGCGCGCGCACGCCGCGCTCACAATAAAACAGATGCCGTCGTTTTTCCTCTCCGTTTAAGCGGAAACCGAAACATGCGTTGTCATACTGGTAAATCTTTCCAATCCAGAGCGGAAGGAGGGGTTTGAGCTCGGAAACCTCGGCTCTGACATCCACTCCGCTCATACCCTTAAGCGTCGCCATAAATCCCAATATACATAAGGCGTGAAAGCTAATATAGTTAAACATTCCTGATAGGAGAATAGAATGCAGATAGCATATATACGAAAAGAAAAATGCGACACAACGATGTGCAGCCGCTGCGTTAAGTTCTGTCCTGCCTCCCGGAAGAACAGACCGGTTATTTATATCGGCAGAAACAGAAAGGCAATGGTTGTAGAGGACCTGTGTACCGGATGCGGAAGATGCGTCAAAATCTGCCCGGAAAAGGCAATTGAGATGCGTTATATCCCGGATCCGATACCGGAGACGAACCCTGCGGCAGCAGATACGGCAACTGCAGGAACCGCAGCAGCAGGAGCAGATGCCGCGCAGTCAAAACAGACCGCTCCCTCTGCCTCCCCGCAGCCTGCTCCTGAACCGGAAGCACCAAAGCGGAAGGAAACACCGGAAGAGGCGCTCGCGCGGAAAAAGAAAGAGTATGTAACTGTCGTCATAAGAACAGGAATTGCACTCGCACTGGGAGTGATTGCAGGTATTGTTTCATTCTACATGGTAGGTACCCTGATTAGTGACCCCACAGCCCCGCCGAACTGGATTCTGGGAATTCTTATCTGTCTGGTAGCCATAGTAATACAAAAAACCATCTTCCTGCTCATTAAGATTGATACCAAGAAACTCGGTAAAAAAGACTGGTTCTACCAGGGTTTCATGACGTTCTGTGCATGGTTTATTAGTTGGACTATGTTGCTGTCAGCATCTATCCTCCCGTTATCAGCATGAGAATCGCTATCGTTCATAAAGATCGCTGCCACGCGAAAAAATGCGGACAGGAGTGTATCCTCTATTGTCCGCGCGTACGAACCGGCGATGAAACCATTGTAATCAGTGAATCAGGACGTGCCGAGATTTCCGAAGAGCTGTGCGTCGGCTGCGGCATCTGCGTTAAAAAGTGTCCGTTTGAAGCACTTGATATAATTCAGCTCCCTGAAGAACTGAAAACCCCGGTAACACGCTATGGACCTAACGCCTTTGTACTCTACGGACTCCCGCAGCCGGTTGCAGGAAAAGTCACTGGCGTACTCGGACCGAACGGTATCGGAAAATCCACTGCGGTAAAAATCCTCTCCGGACAACTTCGTCCGAACCTTGGTATCTTTGACCATGAGGTCTCATGGGAGGAGATTTTGCAGCATTATGCAGGTACAGAGCTTCTTGAGTATCTGCAGAAGGTTGCTGCTAAAAATATCAAGGCATCCATTAAACCGCAGTACATTGATTTCATCCCGAAAGCATTTAAAGGACGTGTCATTGACCTGCTTCGGGCAAACGATGAGCGCAAAAAACTTGACTACTACATTGAAAAACTCTCCCTGTCATCTATTCTGGACAAGGACCTGGCAACGCTTTCCGGCGGTGAACTGCAACGGATTGCACTCACCGTAGCCTTATCCAAGGATGCAAACTTCTACTTCCTTGATGAGGTAACCCCGTTCCTTGATATCTATCAGAGAATGGTTGCGGCAAACCTTATCCGCGAAATCGCAGCAGAACACCCAGTGATACTGGTTGAACACGATATCGCAATCCTTGACATGGTCGCAGAAACCGTACACTTAGGATACGGAAAACCTGCTGCATTCGGTATCATTACACGCCCAAAAGGTGTGAGAAACGGAGTTAACCAGTACCTCTCTGGTTTCATTGATGAGGAAAACATCAGAATCCGTGACTATCCGGTGGTCTTTGAGACGCGCGGACATGAAAGCGATGTTGAACGCGAGATTTTAATGGAAATTCCCGAGATGCAGAAAACCTTCCCGGGCTTTACCCTGAAAGTGTCCGGCGGCCAGGTCAGACGCGGAGAGGTGCTTGGGATCGTCGGAGCAAACGGTATTGGAAAATCAACCTTTGCAAAACTTTTGGCAGGCGTGGAAAAACCGGATGACGGAAAAGTGTTTGACACGGTAACCGTGTCATACAAACCGCAGTATGTAACACCTGACCCAGACAGTACGGACACCGTTGAATTTATGCTCCGCCAGGCAACACGCAAGTTTGATACATCGTACTATCAGCACGAGATAATTGAACCGCTGGGTCTTACACGGATTCTGCAGTCAGAGGTCAGAAACCTCTCCGGAGGAGAACTGCAGCGAACGGCAATCGCACTCTGTCTTTCACGTGATGCAGATCTCTATATCCTCGATGAGCCAAGTGCACATCTCGATGTTGAACAGCGTCTGGTTGCAGCAAAAGTCATCAAGCGGGCAGCAGAAGAAAAAGAGGCGGGAATCATGGTAATTGACCATGATATGTACACAATAGATATGCTTTCCGAACGTCTGCTGGTCTTTGACGGGGTTCCCGGAAAAGAAGGTGCGGCACTCGGACCGTTTGAGATGAAAGAGGGAATGAATCTCTTCCTCTCGAATCTGGGAATCACCTTCCGCCGCGATAAGACGGGAAGGCCGAGAATCAATAAATCGGGATCTTATCTGGACCGCGAGCAGAAGACCGCAGGCGAGTATTACTATTACAATGCAAAAGAAACAGAACTTGCTGGAAAAGGAGCGGAAGAGGAGTAACTACTGAATCCTTTTTTACGGACTCCTTTTTATTTGATTTTATCTTATTCTGCTGATTCCTTTTGATTCAGTATCTATTTGAGCGCAGGATTTTCCTAAGCCCCAATCCCGTTACAGTTCCCAACTCTGCATATCGTGCGCTGCATATGTATAGTCAAGCGGAATCTTGTGACTCATGTGCACGCAGTAAAATTTTTTTGCGCGCAGTTCATGTCCAAGCCGCTCTGCATCTTCTGTATTCATGTGTTTTCTGATATTCACACCTGCCGGGAAAATGCCATCGAGCAGCAGAAGATCCGCATCCTCCATCAGATGAAGCGACTCTTCCCTCATATCTGCCCTTGTATCACACGAATAGGCAAACACCTTCCCGTCAGCCTCAATTCTCATCCCGTAGGTGGGTGTTCCGTCATGCTCGACCGGGAAAATGGTAACTGACATGCCGCAGATCTGCATCGGAACATATGGCTCAATAGGGTGTTCATCATGTTTGATAAATGAAAAAATCCTGCCGCAGTAGGAGAGGACTTCCGGCGCCCCAAAGACCTGCATTGTTTCGCGCTGAACGCGGTAAAAATCAGGAAATCCCATGATATGGTCATAGTGCCCGTGTGTCCAGATAACCGCATCGATGTGTGGAGAATCAGCTGCAAGCAGTTGCTGCCGCAGATCAGGAGATGTATCTATCAGCAGATTCTGCCCCGCGCGGTTTATCAGAATCGAGGTGCGGAGCCGCTGAATCCCGCGCTTTTTTGCCTCCGTACAGATAGAACAGTCACATCCAACCTTCGGGGTGCCGACAGTATCTCCGGTACCAAGGACTGTTATCCGCATCATACCCCGCTTCGAATCGAGGTCCGGCGTTTTACAAGAGCAATTCCTGCATCAATGTCATCCTTTGAGAGTTCCTTTCTGCCGTCAAGAAGTGCGCAGACGATGGCCTCGGTAAGCATCATCCGAAGGTCTGCACCGGAGAAGTTCTCGGTCATCTTTGCGACCTCCTTAAACTTCATTGAACAGGGAATGTCTGCTGCAACATGCAGGAGAATTTCCTCACGCATCTTTATATCAGGCATCTCGAACTTCACCACTTCATCAAAGCGGCGCCAGACTGCCTCATCAAGGGTTTCCGCGAAGTTCGTAGCACCGATGAAGAGAACACGGTTTCTGATAAGATTTACATGGTCAAGGGACTTTAAGAGGGTGTTTACCGCCCGTTTCATGGTTCCGTTATCATCGGAGATACGGGTTTTTGCGATGTAGTCGAACTCGTCGATAAAGAGAATACAGGGAGCAATCTTTTTTGCGAGATCAAAGATGCGGTCAATGTTCTTCGAAGTCTCACCGAGATACTGAGAGGTAATCATCGAAAGCCGCACCTCAAGAACAGGCATATGGAGCTTTTTGGAAAGCGCAAGCGCAAATGAGGTTTTTCCAGTGCCCGGTTTTCCCACAAGCATGATTTTACCGACATCATAAATACGATGGGTTTTCAGGAATTCATGGTTTTCAAGTGCGGTGCGTACCTTGTCAACAACCGCAAGCTGCTCTTTCGTATATACGAGGTCATTTAAGGAGAACTCAATCTCATCAGGAGCATAGGAGGTAACAAGTTCGGCAGCACTTTTCATCTCCTCAGATACCGTGGCCGCATCGAGTTTTCCTTTCAGGGCATCTGCAGTGTCTTCAAAAAGCGGCGCCTGTTCACGTGATTTGTTATAGGATATGGATTTTTCCCCTGCAGTTTCAAGCACAAGGGATAAGGCAGGATTTTGCAGCACGGCATCCTGACCTGCATTTTTAAGATACCATTTTGCAGCAGGAAGGAAGGAAGTCAGTGAAAAGTGTCCCAGATCACTGCATTCAATATAGGAATTCTTTGGGTGTTTCAGTAGCTCCCGCGGGTTCATCTCCGGGAAATAGGTTTTTAACACACCCTCTTTTATGGTAACCGGGCGGGAGATTACCCCTGCTGTTTCCGGACAGAACATTGCACGAAGGGTAGCCGGCAGATCATTTACCGTAAGGGAAGGGTTGGTGTTAACTGCCTCTGCAGTTAAGACTGTTTCAGTAAGTTTTAACAGGTTTGAATCGATTACTGCTGCCATAGTGTCTTTACATATTTGTCGGCCACGAAGATAAGTTTTCTTAATTGTTAGTATTAATAAACCAAAATGAAACGGAGTGATACACAGTGGATTGAACCATATTCGTCAGGTATCATCAGAAACCCTCATCAATACCAAGCACCAATAAATAAAGAAGTTATGCTTGATATAAAATTTGTAAGAGCACACCCGGAAATTGTCCGTGCCGATCTGGAAAAACGCCAGGACGCGGAGAAACTCGCCTGGGTTGAGGAAGTACTGGCACAAGACACACGGAAACGCGAACTTGAAGTAAAAAACAACGAGCTCCGCGCCCGCAGAAACCAGATAGCAAAAGAGATTAATGCAGCTAAAAAAGAAGGAAAAGATCCGCAGCCCCTTTTTGCTGAAGCAAAAGCTCTTCCTGCGGAAATCAAACGAAATGATGAGGAAATGGAAGCTGCTGCAGAAAAAACACGCTATTACTTAATGCGTCTTCCAAATATTCTCCACGAAAGCGTCCCCTACGGAAAAGACGACACCGAAAATGTTGTCATAAAAACCGTGGGGACTCCCAAAGAATATTCGTTCGAACTGAAAAACCACGGAGAAATAGCAGCAGAAAACGGCTGGGCCGACTTTGAGCGCGCAACAAAGATCTCAGGCGCGGGATTTTACTTCCTCAAAGGAAATCTCGCCATGCTTGATCTGGCACTTCAGCGCTTCGCACTGGATATAATCATAGCAAAAGGATACACACCGGTAATTCCTCCGTACATGATTAACCGGAAATCGTACGAAGAGGTGACAGACTTAGGCGACTTTGAAAAGGTCATGTATAAGATAGAAGACGATGATGCCTATTTAATCGCAACCGCGGAACACCCGATGGCTGCCATGTATCAGGATGAAATCTTCGAGGAAAAAGACCTCCCGTTAAAGATGGTCGGCATCTCCCCCTGTTTCCGTCGCGAAATCGGAGCACATGGTCTTGACTCCCGCGGACTCTTCCGTGTCCATCAGTTCACGAAGATTGAGCAGTTCATCTACTGTATGCCCGAAGACTCCTGGAAGTTCCACGAAGAGCTGCTGGCAAATGCGGAAGAGATCTTTACAAAACTTGGTCTGCCCTATCATGTGGTAAATATCTGCACGGGAGATATCGGAACCGTTGCCGCAAAGAAGTACGATATCGAGGCATGGATGCCGCGTGACAAAGAGTACCGCGAAGTCGTTTCCTGTTCAAACTGTACTGCATATCAGGCATGCAGATTAAACATTAGAGTCCGCGATGCACATGATTTCGAGTCAAAGCAGTGGCTTCACACCTTAAACTCAACTGCAGTTGCCACATCGAGAGCACTGCGCTGTATTCTGGAAAATTATCAGACAGAGGACGGAAGAGTGGAAATTCCAAAGGTGCTGCAACCGTACATGGGCGGAAAAGAGTATCTCTGATTGTCTGTTTTTAAAAATATTTTTTTTTAACCAGTCGGATTTAAAACCGGCATCAGCCCCCTGGTTAATCATCGTCAGGCATTACGCCGTTCTCATCGGGGGTAACTGTCATCATTTGCCGTATGATTGTTAGTATTTTCAGTACGTATACGTTTCGAAAAGATGCTTTGAAAATAAACAACCAGATATTTTATCGGTGAAAAGAAAAAAAGAACTTGGTTTTATGCACCAAGTTCGAGTCCAAGGGTGAGGATACCCGCACCTGCTAAGACTGCTCCAACAACTGCACCTACAATTCCGCCAAGGACAAATGCAAAGAGAAGGATGGAAATTGCTAAGAGAACGATACCAACTACGAAACCGAACATAGCAAGTGCTTTGATGCCAAGTTTCTTTTTAAGGGCCATTGCACCAACTACAACTGCTGCAATCATTGCAACCCATGTGACAATACCGAAAATCAGTCCGAGGGTTCCCTCACCCATTGCCGGAATAATACAGGAAAGAATCCAAATGATAAGAGCAACAAGTGCTGCAATGAATGAACCGAGTGCCAGTCCATTTTTAGATGTGTCAAATTCTGCTGACATAAATATTATATATTACGTTTAATATATATAAAGATATTCACATACACTGAATACATACTATTTTTGCGGGTTGTAATAGCCACACCCCATGTATTGATACTCAGCAGATACTCCATAACAGGGGGGTGAAGATACATCCCCCACTCAATTATAAGGAATGAAAAACATATAATTACAGACATGTCATTAGAGGAGCTACCAAAGACATATGATTTTGCCGCGGTGGAAAAGCGCTGGCTCGACCAGTGGGAAGACAGCGATTTCTACTTCGACAAAGACTCAAAGAAACCGCAATATGTAATCGACACCCCGCCGCCGTATCCAACCGGAAAACTGCACATCGGACACGCCTTAAACTGGGTATACATGGATATCATCGCCCGCTACAAACGCATGACCGGCTACAACGTCATGTTTCCGCAGGGCTGGGACTGCCACGGACTTCCAACAGAGGTAAAGGTTGAAGAACTCAACCACATCACCAAAAATGATGTAAGCCGTGAGGAGTTCCGCAGAATGTGCCGCGAACTTACCGTTGAAAACATCGCAAAGATGCGCCAGTCACTGCGCACCATGGGTTTTTCCGTTGACTGGAGCAACGAGTACATCACGATGGAGCCGTACTATTATGCAAAGACACAACTCTCATTCTTACGGATGCTCAAAGCCGGTTACATCTATCAGGCAGAACATCCGGTAAACTTCTGTACCCGTTGCGAAACTGCCATCGCATTTGCCGAAGTTTCCTATGTGGAGCAGGACTCCTTCCTGAACTACTTTAACTTCGACGGTCTGGAAATCGCAACCTCACGCCCGGAGCTCCTCGGCGCGTGCGTTGCCGTTGCGGTCCACCCGGACGATGACCGCTACAAAGGAATCGTGGGAAAAACCCTGAAAGTTCCGCTCTTCGGCCACGATGTCAAGATTATAGCCGATGAACAGGTTGATATGACATTCGGCTCAGGTGCCGTGATGATTTGTACCTTCGGTGACAAAACCGATGTGTTCTGGTGGAAGAAGTACAACCTGCCTCTTAGAAAAGCCCTCGCACCAAACGGAACAATGACTGCCATCTGCGGCAAATATGCAGGCATGACCTCCAAAGACTGCCGTGCAGCAATCCTTGAGGATATGAAAAAGGAGGGAATTCTGATTCGTCAGACCCCGCTTCACCACAGTGTCGGCTGCTGCTGGAGATGCAAGACACCGATTGAAATTCTTTCCGAGCGCCAGTGGTTTGTCAAAGTCAAGGGAAACGAGATCATCAAAGCAGCACGCGAGATTAAGTGGTACCCGGAACACATGCTTCAGCGCCTTGAAAACTGGGCTGAACAGATGGAATGGGACTGGTGTATTTCCCGCCAGCGTCTCTTTGCAACGCCGATTCCGGTCTGGTTCTGCGACAAGTGCGGCGAGATGATTTTACCCGACGAAGCCGATTTACCAATCGATCCGACAATTGACAAACCAAAGCATGCCTGCCCGAAGTGCGGCGGGACCTCGTTTACCGGGGAGACCGATGTGCTTGATACATGGATGGATTCTTCAATTACCGACCTGCACGTAACCGGATGGGACGGAAGCGGAATGCCCCCGTACTTCCCGGCACAGATTCGCCCACAGGGCCATGACATCATCAGAACATGGGCATTCTACACAATTCTCCGGAGTATAGCTATCCTCGGTGAAAAACCATGGGATGGAATCCTGATTAACGGAATGGTCTTAGGAGAAGACGGCTTTAAGATGTCAAAGTCCCGTTCGAATGTCATAGGGCCAGAGGATGTTATGGGCCCCTATGGAGTCGATGCACTCCGCCAGTGGGCAGCGGCAGGTTCCTCCACCGGACAGGACATTCTCTTTAACTGGAATGATGTGGTTGCCGCATCAAGGTTCCAGACAAAGATGTGGAACATTGTGCGGTTCTCCCTGATGCAGATTAAAAAGGAGTCGGCAGTCCCGAAGTCCGACAAGCCGTCAACTCTGATTGACCGCTGGATGCTTGCAAATCTTTCGCAGACAATCCATGACGTGACAGAGGCGATGGAGGCATATCTCTTCGACAAGGGACTGAAGATTATCAGGGACTTTGCATGGAACGTGCTCGCTGATGAGTACCTAGAGTTTGTAAAGGGAAGACTTTACAGCGAAGATACCGCGCGCGCAGGTGCGGTCTACACACTTGAGACGACACTTGATGCCCTCTGCACCATGCTCTCCCCCTACATTCCGTTCTTTGCACAGGAGTGCTACCACCACTTATCAGACGGTAAAAGAATTATCGACCATCCATGGGTTTCGTTCTCGTATGAAGACGAAGCCGCAAAGAAAGATGGAGACCTTGTAGTAAAAACAGCAGGAATCTTACGCAAATACAAGCATGACGCAGGACTTGCCTTAAATGCACCGCTTGGCTCGGTTTGTATCTACACTCCGGGGCGTGTCATCAACGACGACGGAGACCTTGGACGCACAATTAATGCGGAGGTTCACTGGTCGGCAGATGAACCGGCTCTCGAAAAGAAAATCGGAGCTGTTGTCTTCAATAAGAGTGTAGTCGGAAAGACCCTTCGTGCAAAAGCAGGTGCCTTTATGAAAGCGGTTGAGGCACTGAGCGACGCGGATAAACTGAATCCGCCAAAGACTGTGACCGCTGAAGACGGTACTATAATAGAAGTTCCCGCCGAAGCATGGAAGGTCTCCTACACATACTCTGTTTCCGGACAGACAGTAGATGTTATTCTCGACGAGGAAGCCACAATTACCGTAAAGAGAAACTAAAACCCGGAAATACTCTTTTTTTCAGAATCAGTGACACTTGAGTTACAGGTCTTTATCACAGACCATTACAAGATATTAATATTCTTCTAAAACACATAATTATAGTAATGACAGAAATTGTTTTTCTGACTGATATACATGGAAATTATAACGCAGCACTTGAGGTCTTCAGATATGAAGACCCTGACTATATCATTATCGGAGGAGATGTAACCGATCTCGGCCAGTCTCTTGACGGGGTAATACCGTTCCTTGATGAACTGCCGTCACCCACATTCGTAATTCCGGGAAATTGTGATATGCGTGACATCATCCGTATTTTTGATGCATCGTCTGCAGTTTCGCTGCATCAGAAATCCTTTGATCTGGATGACATCACACTCGTCGGATTCGGCGGGTCAAATCCATCACCGTTCGGGACTCCTTTTGAAAGTTCTGAGGAGGTGATAGCAGTCGCTGCAGACGCGGTTGTTTCGAAGATGACAAAGAACCGCTGGAATATTCTGACAACCCATGCACCGCCATACGGAGTACTGGATGAGGTGGCCCCGGATGTACATGTAGGCTGTCATGCAATGGCAGATATCGCCGAAAAGTTCGATCTTGTCCTTTGCGGACACATCCATGAGATGAAGGGGATTGCAAAACTCGGGAACACAACCTGCGTAAATCCAGGGCCCGCAAAAGACGGGAATTATGCAGTAATTACACTTGACACAGAAAATGAACCGGAAATCCTGCTAAAAAACATCAGTGACAGCGAGTAAATAAAAAATAATATTTTTCTCTTTTATTCTGGAGAAACCGTTCTGCAGTATACCTCTATTATCACTATCTGCTACAGTTCTGTTACAACTACCTATGAAATGATATTTCCAATACTGGTATACCCGCACCCTCCCTTCGCCGCACAGCCGACTGCAGCAGCTGCCGGGATATCCGGAGTTGTATCCACACGCTCCCGCAGGCAGAAGGCAAGCGCGGGCGAGCGCATCCTTTCGCCGCGTATCAGAAAATAACGCGAGTAAAGGCAGAAACGGCAGATTTCCGGAGAGACTTCACGCCCGTCGGGACAAAAGAGTTTCCCGTTTACAACCGGGATCTCATTCTCCGTCATAGAACAGGATGGAGTAACCGCTTTCAGCAAGGGTCTTTTCAATGAAACTGCGTGAAGGGTTCTGCTCTGTCATAATTTTCTGATGCCAGAGTGAAATGAGAGAATCATCTTTGGTAACAAGGGAGAACTTCCCCTTTATTTTTCCGACCTCACACCCGTCCTTGCTGATACGCGCCGAGCAGCAGTGGTAGCTTTCACAGATAGTAAGCCGATAGGGGTGGATAGTACAGACATATTTGCCGTCAGCACGTTTTCTTACAAAATAACACGCCGAAGGATTCTGTTCCTGAACCGAATGATCAGCCTCAAATAGTTCACGGTACTCTGGGGTTACCAGCACCTGATGAATTTCACGAACAATGTCATTTTTTACGACGAACCCGAAGCGGGAAAGCTGCCGGTCCATTTTAACGATTGAATTAATGCCAAGACAGCACAAACCGCACTGTGTACATTCAAAGTTTCCAGCCATTACTGATTGTTTGGTTTTTCTGAATATATCTTTCTTATGTTTTTCAATCTGTATCATAGATTGAGGCAGTATATTGAGTAATGAAAACATTGAGTAATGAAAACACATACCACGTTCCATAAGACCACAAACCGATGACAGGCTTGAACTACAGAAACAGTTTCTAAAAAATAGAGAGATCTTCCGTTACACAATTTCCGGATAGCTCAGATTCTTCGTATCAAATGAAGTTCCGAACATTTCATTAAACTCTTCCAGAACACTTTCCGAAGTGATTCCCGGAAGAAGTTCAGGATGCTGCATCTTTAAAACAGCTACTGCTGCCGCGCAGGAACGTGGGCCGTAAGTGATATCATTTCTGATAATCCAGACCTTATTATTTTTAACCGCAGAAATTTCCGAAAACCCGATGCGGGACTGCAGTTCGGAAAACGTGGATTCTGCAGTATTCATCGAGTTTACGACTTTTATCACAATCTGCGGATTGGTGGCTACTACCCATTCAGCAGAAACCTTCGGTGACCCCGGTTTATCCAGGATGTTTTGTCCGCCGGTAAGGGTAATGAGCTGCCCGAGACCGGAATCTGTTCCCTGTGCATAGTACGGGGAGTAACTTTCCGCATAAATAGTCTGCGGAACACCGTCTGCCGTTTTTGCAGCATCTGCCACCTGCATCATAACCGCATCGTAATAGGCGGCAATCTGATTCGCTCTATCCTGGTTTCCTGAAAGTTTTCCGATTTCTTTGATATCGGAGACCATGGTTTCTGGTTTTGTGCAGTCAACATACACAATAGGGATTCCTGCCGCGGAAAGCATGTCCGCATTCTTTGGTTTCGAAGAGGCATATCCTAAGACCAGGTCCGCCTTCAAAGAGATGAGAGTCTCAACATCCGGCTCATTCCATGTTCCGACAACATTTGCATGGGAATACATTGCAGCCTGTTCATCATTATTTTTAATTGACTGGGATATGCCGATTATTTTATCCTCGGATCCAAGCAGATACAGGATTTCTCCTGCGTTCGAGTTCAAAAGAACAATACGTTCCGGCACTCCGGATAATACGGTAATTGATCCGTCCGAGTTCGTGATTTCAAGGCTTCCGGAATTCTGGGCAACACACCCTGCCGAAAACAGGAGGGCGGCTGCCAGAAGGGCTGCTGTTACTGCAAATAACTGTTTTTTTGTGTTCAAAGTATCTTTTCTTTTCATAAATCTGATTCTCCAACCGGCCCATAGGGGTGGATAAATGTACCGCTCTCACTTTCAACACGTTCGGCATCGACGCCGTAAACATCAGCAACGGCTTTTCGTGTTAATACTTCCTTCGGTGTACCTTCCGCATAAATCCTGCCGTTTTTCAGCAGGACGACCGAGTCCGCATACTTTAAGGCAAGGTTCAGGTCATGTAATGCAACAATCATCCCCGAACCGTTTTTACGAACGATATTCCGCATAACAGACATAGTTTCCAGCTGATGCCGTAAATCAAGGGAACTGGTCGGCTCATCAAAAAGATAAAAAACCGGATTCTGTGCAATTGCCCGGGCAATAAATACCCGCTGCCGCTGACCGCCGGAGAGTTCATTGATATACCGGCTGCTCAAATCCTCAATGTTCATCATGGTTAATGCTTCATCCACTGCCTGCAAATCCTCATCTGAAACTGTCCAGCTCATATAAGGTCTTCTTCCAAGAAGCACGGTATCAAGTACCGTGGTATATGCGGTATAATGGAAATACTGCGGGACATATCCTATCATCTTCGCACGGTCGGAACGGGAAATGGTTGTAATGTCGCACCCTTCCGCAAAAACTGTATTCTCCGGGCACGGCATCACATCTGCAATGGTTTTTATGGCAGTTGATTTACCCGAACCGTTCTCACCGAGCAGAGCTGTTATCTTTCCTGATTCCGCGGAAAAACTGATGTCATGAAGAACAGTGGTCTTTCCGTACTTCTGCGAAAGAGACTGCACACGAAGATTCATGAAAGAAGCCTCCCGCGTCCTTTGGTAATTAAGAAGAGGAAGAAGAGTCCTCCGAGGATATACATGACAATTCCTACCGGAATTTCAAGCGGAGCCAGCACAACACGCGCTGCGGTATCTGATACCAGCAGGATAAGAGCGCCCATCAAAGCAGATGCCGGCAGAAGATAGCGGTAGTCGTTTCCTATCAGCATTCTGCAGATATGCGGTGCCATGAGTCCGATAAATCCGATAATGCCGGTAAATGCAAGACAGGCCGATGCCGCAAAACTTACGATGAGAAGACCGGTAATTCTGAAACGGTCGACTTTGATTCCAAGGTTTTTGGCAACATCATCACCCGAAGAGAGGGCGTTTAAATCCCATGCTTTCCGTTCTACAAGGAAAAAACAGATGAGGACAATCGGGGCAAGGATTACAATTGCCTGCCAGGTAGCCCCCCACATTCCGCCCATAGTCCACGTGACAATTTCACGGAGGGCATCATCGTTTGAAACATATTTGAGAGCGAGAAGTCCTGCCTGAAACAGATAGCCGATGACAACACCCGCGAGTATCATAACTGCCTGGGATGAATGGCGTGCACGGGAGATGAAATAAACAAGCACCACGGATAACAGCCCGAATACAAATGCGGATAAGATCAGAAGAACAGTTTTACCGGTAAACGGGATTCCCAGAAACAGTACTGACCCGGCAAATATTCCGCCAAATAACACCGGACCTGCCACAATCATCAAAGCTGCACCAAATGATGCGGCAGATGACAGACCAAGGGTAAACGGACTGACCAGGGGGTTTCGTAAAAGCCCCTGCATGACAGCTCCCGCCGCAGCAAGAGCGATACCTGCCAGTACTGCCAGGAGTATTCGCGGAAGACGGTAGTTTAGGACGATTACATCAGCACCGTTTGCCGGAGCTGAAATAAACTGCGGAAACAGCGCATGCCCGATAGCCCCCAGAACATCCCATGGAGGAAGATACACTGAGCCGATTCCAAGTGCCGCAATGACCGCGCAAAGAAGCAGGACTCCCAGACTCACGATTACAATGAGTTTCTTCCGGTGAATCCGGCGATACTGCCGCACAGCTCCGCTTGTTGAATCTCGCGCCATGTTGTTATGATATTAATATGTTCTTCACCAATATTAATACATATGTTTGGATTATTCATACTCCTGAGTCGTACCGAGCCGAGTGAGAAAACCTGCTACCGGATATCAAACAGGATACGCTAATGTTCTGGATGTCTGAAAAGATGAAGAGTATAGCTAGAATAATTATATATTTTCACAGAGCAAATGATAAAGTACATGTCAGCAGATATACTGTCACGTGCAGATGAACTGTGTTCGGATTTTGAATACAGTGCAGCGGAAAAAATCTGCCGTGAGTATCTGGCGGAACACCCAGAAGACGATATCGTCTGGACAAAACTGGGACAGGTGCTCCGAAAAACAGAGGATTTAACCGGAGCGTGCGAAGCCTGTGAAAGCGCCTTCGACATACAACCTGAGAAGCATGAGTACGCGGAAAACCTGGGCGATACATTAGCCCTCCTTCACTCCTTCGAAGAAGCACAGGCTCTCTTTGAAAAAGCAGCAGAATCCGGAGCGGGACTTTATCCGAGACTTCGGATTGGGGATATGTTGTTTTTCCGCGGAAAAACCGCTGAAGCCGCAAAGGTAATGGAAAAGCTTGCAGAAGAATATCCGGATGAACCGGATGTATATCACAGACTTTATGTAATTTACGGAGCCGACAAAAAAAAGACTGCGGCAGAAAATGCTCTTGATAAAGAGATTTCTTTCCGAAAAGTACGCGCGGAAAAGACAAAAGGTGCTGCTGAGTATCTTCTTCTGGGCACCGTATATCTTGAGAAAAAAACGTACGGGGAAGTTATTGCTGCGGCAAAGAAATCACTCTCTGTTGAAGAAAGTCCTGATGCATATCTTCTGCTGGGAATCGCATACGCAAAAGACGGGAGGCTTTCCGAGGCAAAGGAGGCATTCATCAAAGGGATTTCATGTGAACCGAAAAACCTCACATTCATTCTGGAGATCGCAGATACTCTGACAGAACTCGGCTTCTTTGATGATGCAGTTTCTGCGTACACAAAGGCCCTTGAACTGAGAAACATCCGTGCTGATACCTGGGCATCGCTCGCCTACGCTCTGCTGATGCTCGGGAAAAAGGAGGAGGCACAGGCATTTTTCGAGATGGCAAAGGCATCAGCTGCGGTTCGTGAACTGAAATGGGCGGATAAACTGCATAAATCAGATAAGACCAGAGCACTCGATGAAGCATTTGGAAACAAACACTAAATCCGGCAATGAAAACGACATAAGAGGAAGAAAATGGAAGAACATACCGAGCACAAAAATATAGCATCTGATGTATGCGATGTTGCAAAACTGGATTTTGAACGCGAAACACGCTGCGGAATTCCGGAGGTCGTCCTAGCCGAGGGTAAGGAAACCGATGCACTGATTGAGATTGTAAACCGCTATGTGAAGGAAAAAGGCAGGTGTGTAATTAGCCGCATCTCAGAGGAACAGACAAAAGCGGTCTGCAGCAGCCTCCCCGCAGCATTCATCCCTGAAAAAAGAAAAGGAGGAATCCTGATTGTATCTGACGGAAGAAAACCAAAACCGTCCGGAGGAGTTGTTGGTATAATTACAGCCGGAACATCAGACATTCCGGTTGCAGAAGAGGCGCGGGCTATCGCAGAAGAACTTGGGGCAGAGGTGCTCTCCTCCTATGATGCAGGTGTTGCGGGAATTCACCGTCTCTTTCCAGCACTCGATGCACTAAATCGTGCGGACATCTATGTTGTCTGTGCAGGACGTGAGGGGACGCTTCCATCTGTTGTGGCAGGTCTTGTGGATAAACCGGTGATAGGGGTTCCTGTGTCGACCGGATACGGATATATGGGAAAGGGGGAAGCAGCGCTTGCCTCCATGCTTCAGTCATGTGCAGTCATAACTGTTGTTAATATTGATGCCGGATTTACCGCAGGTGCTTTTGCGGCGCGGACTGCGGCACTCATTGCCAAAGGGAGAGAGGTCTGATATGCGCGGTCTCTACATCGGAAGATTTCAGCCGTTTCATAACGGACACAAAGCGGTTGCCGAGTATATCGCGGAAGAAGCTGATGAACTGATTGTCGGAATCGGCAGTCCGCAGATAAGTCATGAACCGCTACACCCATTTACCGCAGGGGAACGGATTCTGATGATTACCCAGTCTCTTGCAGATTTGAAGATTCCATACTATGTGCTGCCGGTAACTGATGTTTACCGCAATGCTATCTGGGTGTCTCATGTTATATCGATGGTCCCGAAGTTTGATGTGGTCTACTCCTCGAATCCGCAGGTAATACGCCTCTTTGAGGAAGCGGGGATTGAGGTGCATTCTCCTCCGATGTATGACAGGGACAGGCTTTCCGGGACAGCAATCCGTGAACTGATGAAATACGGCGGCAACTGGGAAGAACTCATACCAAAGGAAGCGGCAGAGGTAATCCGGAGTATCGGCGGCATCAGGCGCATACAGCAGATTTCACAAAGCGACGAATAAACTTCCGGCATCATGCAGAAAACACGGGCTGCCTGCTGGACACAAACAGGCAGACCACTTTTTTGTTCATCCTTTATTCAAAAATGATATATGTTGTTAATCAGAAATATAATATTCAGTTAATTAAAATTAAAAAAGTTAATATAACTAAACATCATGGATGAAGCTGAATTAATCTGGTCGGTCCTTGTCGTACTGGTCTGTGCTATCGTTGTTCTTCTTATCGGGAGAAAACTGCGGCTCCCTATTATCATAGGGTACTTTATCACCGGTATCATTGTCGGACCGTACGGGTTCGGTCTTATCACCCTTGAGCAGGTGAATCTGCTGGCAGACCTCGGCGTAATTCTTCTGATGTTTACCATCGGTCTGGAGATATCAGTTAAAAACCTGCTGGCGATGAAAAAGATTGTCTTAATCGGCGGAACACTCCAGCTGGTCCTGACAACTGCTGCCGTCTGCATCATTATGATGGCAGTCGGTTTCACGTTCAATGTTTCCCTATTCATCGGTTTCCTTGTTGCCCACTCCTCAACCGCTATTATCATGAACATTTACCAGAAAAGCGGAGAGATAGACAAACAGCACGGAAAGATAGCTCTCGGTCTCCTTATTTTTCAGGATTTAAACGTCGTTCCGATGATGCTCGCAGTCCCGTTCCTGGCAGGGACCGGAAACGAGGACATTGTAGGATCAATCATTTCTTTAGTAGTGGGTCTTGTGATTTTAGCAGGAATTCTGATTGCGGCAATCTATCTGGTCCCGAAAATTCTTCGTCATGTGGCCCTTACCAGAAGCGGGGAACTCTTTGTCATAGCCATTGTCGTTATCTGCTTTGGTATCGCATGGCTGATGTCTATGAACGGAGTGTCCCTTGCTCTTGGCGCATTCCTGGCAGGTGTCGCAATATCAGGTTCGGATTATAACCATGAGATTCTTGGGCAGATTGCCCCGATTCGCGATATTCTGACCAGCTTTTTCTTTGTTTCAATCGGAATGATGTTAAACCTCGACTTTGTCTGGAATCATATTCCAATCATCCTGGGTCTTTCAGCTGCTCTTCTGGCCTTTAAAACACTTATCAACTTCATCTCGGTAAAAGCCATCGGGGTTGCAACAGGAGCAGCCCTGCTCTCTGCTGTCGGTCTCTCACAGATTGGTGAATTCTCCTTCATCCTCGGTTCAACCGGAGTAAACTCCGGAATTCTATCCCCGGAGATTTATCAGATATTCCTTGCCATATCCATCGTAACAATGGCAGCATCGCCGTTCCTTGTAGCACTGCTTCCAAAAATCGTCAACAAATACGTAAAACCCAAGGTCACGGCACCCCCTGACACTGAGGAAGTGAAAAAGGACCACGAAATTATCGTCGGCTACGGTCTTGTCGGACAGTATGTGGCACGTGCTCTTGAGCGGATGAAGATTGACTATGTTGTCCTTGAGACAAACGCGGAGACGGTCTCTGCTGAGCATGCAAAAGGAGTGCCGATATTCTTCGGTGACGCATCACGCGAGGCAGTTCTGGAGTATGCAGGCATTCATAACGCAACATCCATTGTTATCTCAATCCCACAGATGGATGCAGTAAAAGCCATCATTTCGGTTGCACGGCGGATGAATCCGCAGATAAATATCATCACCCGTTCCCGTTTCATCTCGGAGACCTCCGGCCTCTACAAAATCGGTGCAGATTCAGTCATTGTTGATGAACGTGAATCTGCTGTTCAGATGTTTAAACGGATTCTCGCAAGTAAACAGATGCCGGTCCAGGATATCGAGCAGTTCAGTAAAGAGATACGAAGCGAACTCTATGATAAATACGTAGATTTGCCGGTTACTGCCAGTAAAAATACAGTTGTCAGTCATCCAAAAATTCTCGATTCGCTCTTTGTCAGAGCGAAACAGGCAGACGATGCGCTATCTTCGGAAATGTCGCACATCTCACAGATTCGTGTTGAAAACGGATGCAGTGTCTGCGGAAAGTGCCTTTCTGATATTCATCTCAGACGTGATTTCGGAGTGTCTGTTATCGCCATTAAACATGCAGGAGAAAAGGACGCTGAGGTGTCGCCTGCTGGAACAACTTCCCTTACTGCAGGAGATACGGTGGTCGTAATCGGAGACAGAAAAAGCATTACAAAGATGCTTCCGCTGTTCCTGGAGGAGCAGAAAAACGAATAAGACCAGACAAGAATTATCCAATCATTTTTTAATACTATACTTACATTTTTTGCAATTGTATCCTTCAATTAAAACATTCGGACAGTCGAAAATCATGTGAAATTCGCAATCCCACAAAAATATAAATACATATAAGTGTGAAAAACCTATAGATAAGGGATTCATATGGTTATTGAGAAAGGTACCTATATCAGACTCAGCTACACCGGTGCAGTAAACGGTATTCCGTTTGACACCACCGATGAAAAAGCAGCAAAGAAAGGAAACATCTACCGTGAAGGATTCCCCTATGCTCCGGTTATTGTAAAAGTCGGAGCAGGACAGGTCCTTCCGGGTGTTGATGAAGACCTCGAAGGAAAAGAGATTGGAAAAGAGTACAAACTCCTCATTCCGGCAGAAAAGGCATTCGGTGAACATAAGAAGGAAGAGGTAAAAGCATTCGATAAGAAGGCATTTGACCACAAACCAGAACTATATGAGCGCCTCGCTGTAGAAGGCCGCGAAGGAATGGTTGTCAACAAGGTTGGAAACAGATACCTTGTCGACTTTAACCACCCGCTTGCAGGACAGGATGTTGAGTATGTGTATACCATCGAAGAGGTTGTATCTGACCCGGTCGAGTGTCTGGCAGGGACAATCAAGCTCCTTACCGGCCGTGAGATGAAGGTAAGCAATGCCCACGAAAACTTTGTATCCATCGAAGTCCCCGCTATGATGGCTATGTACAATCAGAACTGGTTTATGACCCAGTATATGATTATGCAGGATGCGTTAGCTCTCTTCCCCAAAGCAGAAGCAGTTAAGTTCGTTGAATCCTTCCCGCGCCCAAAGACAGAAAAGGAGGGAGAAGAGGAAGCAGCTGAAGAGAAGAAGCCGGCAAAGAAGACTGCAAAGAAGGCAGACACCGAGACCGAAGAGAAGAAGCCGGCGGAAAAGAAGACCGCAAAGAAGACAGATGCAGAGACTGCAGAGAAGAAACCGG
>JAUNXT010000004.1:19130-31975 GCA_030539655.1 Methanocorpusculum sp. | reverse complement strand
CAAAGAAGACCGCTGCAAAGAAAGAAGCATAAATCAATAACCTCTCTTTTTTATGCAGGCACGTTTTTTCGACGCAGAGCAGTTACGCTGCGGTTTATGTGCCAGACGATGCAGAATACTTCCCGGGGAATCAGGGTTTTGCAGGGTGCGGCAGAATACCGGGGGCACTCTATATACAAAAACCTACGGTAAACTTACCGCATGCGGCATAGATCCAGTTGAAAAAAAACCGTTGAACCATTTCCTGCCGGCAAGTACAACACTTTCCATCAGTTCATTCGGGTGCAACTTTACCTGTCTGCACTGTCAGAACCACGAACTGTCCCAGTGTTCTGCGGCGGATGCCGCGGATGCTCTGCCCATGAATGTCGTCTCTCTTGCCAAAGACAACGGGGTACAGAGTATCTCGTACACCTACAATGAACCGTCAGTGTTCTATGAATTTATGTATGATGTATCAAGAGAGGCAAAAAAAGCCGGGCTGAAGACGGTGATGGTTACCAACGGTTACCTGAGTGAAGATGCCCTCTCTGAGATTGCACCGTACATGGATGCCGTGCGTATCGATTTGAAAGCGTTTTCCGATGATTTTTACCGGAATGTCTGCGGTGGCGCAAAACTGCAGCCTGTCCTTGATACCATCGTCCGGACGACTGAGCTGGGAATGCATCCGGAACTTGTAACCCTGATTATTCCTGGGGTAAATAATTCGGAAGATGAGCTGTCTTCAATGCTAAAATGGGAACTTGATACCCTGGGACCTGCAGTGCCGCACCATTTTACCGCGTTTTATCCGATGTATAAGATGAAGGATATACAGCCTGCAGGACTCACCCATGTGGATGCCGCATTCCGGGCGGCAAAAGCGGCGGGACTCTATTATCCCTATACAGGAAACCTGTATCATCCGGAAGGTAGTCTCACACACTGTCCGGAATGCGGGGCTGTTTTAATCAGACGTCAGGGGTATAGGACTGAAGCCGGAGGGCTGGTTAACGGACGGTGCAGTGTGTGCGGACGAAAAATTGAAGGTGTTTTTGAGTAAGACAGTTTTTGCAGGATGTAATGGATAAAGAGCAACTGCTGTTTCCCGGTTTTTCCAATGCAAACCTATGAATACTTCCACACCAAATGAAATGTATGGAAGATGTCTATATCGCCCGTGCCGGAGCACACGGGGTTAAAAGAAATACCGAACATAAACTGCGTGCACTCTGTGAGGCTGCAGGACTCTCATCTGCAGTATCCGAAAATGATTTAACCGCGGTCAAGGTGCACTTCGGCGAACGTGGAAACGATGCCTTTGTAAATCCGATGCATGTGGCGTCCGTCGCAGCCGAGGTGCAGGTGCTTGGCGCAAAGCCGTTCGTAACCGACACGAACACGCTCTATGTTGGCGGGAGGCGCAATGCCGCAGACCATCTGGAAACTGCAGCAAAACACGGCTTTACCTGGCCTGTTTTATCCTGCCCGGTTCTCATCGCAGACGGACTGAAGGGGATAAACTTCCGCGAGGTGGAAGTTTTCGGAAAACACTTTGAACATGTCAAAGTGGCCTCTGATATTGTCTCAGCAGACAGTATGGTTGTGATCTCCCATTTCAAAGGACATGAGGTGGCGGGATTCGGAGGGGCGCTGAAAAATCTCGGTATGGGATGCGCCGCAAGTGAAGGAAAACGCGAGCAGCACACCACACGTCCTCTTCTTCTCCCGGAAAAATGTATTACCTGCGGTGCCTGTATCAACGCCTGCCCTGAGTTCTGTATTTCAATCGAAGGGCCCTCGATTGCGATTGATACCAACCGCTGCATCGGGTGTCTGATGTGTATGAATACGTGTCCGCAACATGCGATTAATCTCGACTGGCAGGATGACGGGGTTGTTTTTGTGGAGCGGATGATCGAGTATGCCGCTGGAGCTGTGGCAAATAAGACAGGGAAAGTATTCTACATAAATTTCCTGACAAACATAACTCCGCACTGCGACTGTACGCCGTGGAATGATACGCC
This sequence comes from Methanocorpusculum sp., assembly GCA_030539655.1. Lineage (GTDB taxonomy): Archaea > Halobacteriota > Methanomicrobia > Methanomicrobiales > Methanocorpusculaceae > Methanocorpusculum. Next base: position 29,966 of record JAUNXT010000004.1, on the reverse strand, counting down.
CTTTGTTCCTGACATCGGGATTTTGGCATCCCGAGACCCAGTGGCTCTTGACAAAGCATGTTATGATCTGGTAAATAATGCGGAGGGTGTTCACGGAACGCTTCTTCCCGACCACCATCACGCAGGAGAAGAGAAGTTTACCCGTGTCTGGCCCGGAACAAACCCGGAACTGCAGTTTACAATAGCTGAGGAGATGGGGCTTGGAAGACGGGAGTACAGGCTGAAGGAGATTTAATTTCAATAACTGTACTTTTTTTAACTTCTTCAGTCACACCCGTACATAAAAAACAGCACCGCTTCTTTTATACCCCGTCGCGTCATATAATATAGAATTATGACACGCGTAAAAGCATCACACATTCTGGTAAAAACAGAATCCGAAGCAAAACAGATAATGCAGAAGTTAGCTGCAGGCGACGACTTTGCAAAACTTGCAAAAATGTTCTCACAGTGTCCCTCGGGAAACAATGGCGGAGACCTCGGCTACTTTGGAAAAGGGCAGATGGTAAAGCCCTTTGAAACAGCTGCGTTCAAAGCAAAACCCGGAGAAGTTGTAGGCCCTGTCAAAACACAGTTCGGCTGGCACGTCATCAAAGTAACCGACATTAAAGACTAAAACTAAAACAAAAGCGGAAAACCAAAAGCACAGGCCCGGAGGCGAACCGCACAACGGTTGCCAATCCAATCCCAAAGAAAGTGAAACCCATGAACGAACGAACCTTTGCACGTCTTGTAGCAGACCTCGAAGCAGAGGACTTTGCAGCAGCAGAAGCGGCCGCAAACACCCTCGCATCCCTCAGGGATGAAAACGTCCGTCCGCTCATGATGAATGCTCTGAAAAATGGAAGCCCCCTTGTGCAGCGCGTGATGCTCTGGGCACTGCAGAACTATGATTTTCCCGATTACACCCCGTATCTGCCATATCTTACCGCGGAAAACGCCGATGTAAAAGAAGCAGCACAGGTCCTTTTCATGACCGAAAAACCTGCGGCAACTGCAGCGCTTGAAGCGGCCGTCCACTCACCTGATGTCAGACTTCAGTATGCCGCAGTGGAAACACTCGGACACCTTCGGACACCTGCTGCCGAACAGCTGCTCATAACAGCACTGGAGGCAAAAGATGCCGATGTCCGCTCGCTTGCGGCCTCAGCTCTCTCACCATTCCTTTCTGAAAAAACAATAGAAGCCCTTACAGCACACCTGACAGATGACGATGAGGTGCGGCTCTCTGCTCTTTTCAGTCTCAGAAAACGTTTTTTATCCACAGAAGAACTGAATGCGGTTCAGCCGCTTGTCTCTGATAAAAATCCGGAGATCCGGGCAGCCGCAGTCTATGTTCTGGATGCGGCAGCCCCCGAATCCGCAGCAGAGGACGAAGATTTTCGTGTGCGGCGTGCCACAGCACAGGGGGCAGCATCCGCCTCGGTTCTGGAGCTGCTTTGCAAAGACCCGGAAGCCTCGGTCCGGACCGCTGCAGCTGATGCAGCCGCAAAGCAAAAACTGGTGTTCACAAAGACGTTTATCGGCATGTTATCCGATGAAAACCCAGGAGTGCGGCGCGCGGCCGCCGCCGCACTGGGTAATGCCGGAGATGAGGATAAAGAAACGGCAGTTGCTGCATTAACCGCAGCACTTCGCGACAAAAAGCCGGGGGTCCGGGCAGCCTGTGCCAATGCTCTGGCTGAAATCGGCGGAGAGGCGGCAAAACATGCACTTGAAGAGGCAGCTGCAGAGAAAAATCCGATTCTGGCAGGAATTATGAAAAATGCACTGGACAACCTGAAAAAAAAGGAAGAAAAGAACCCATAGTCCGAACCAGCCGGACGTCATGGCACGTACTCATGTGTGCTATCTTCATCTCCTAATAAAACCAATAGATAAGTATGCCCCGCAAATCCGTGCGAAAAGCAGCAGTGCCGCACAGTACAGAAGAACAGGCAACCCTCTCTTTTGATGCGCCTGTTTCCGACGGCGGGCTTTCGGATGCGCCATTTGAATCAACATTTCTTGCGGAAAAAAAAGAGGAACTGGCAGCTGTAGCAGGAGCCGATTTATCCTCTTCCAGTGAAGAGCAGGATGATAAGGATAAAGTTCTGACAGTCTCCGAACTTGACAAAAGAATCCGCGATGTGCTTGATACAGACAGACTGACCGATATCACCGTAACAGGAGAAATAACCGGATACCGGCCGAACGCCTCCGGTCACATCTACTTTTCACTCACTGAAAGAGGAGAGAAAGAGTCGTTTTCCATATCCTGTGTAATGTGGAAGTATGCTGCAGCAAAACATCTGACCTTTACCGTAAAGGACGGAATCTCAGTTACTGTTACAGGAAACGTTGATTTTTATCCGGCAGGAGGGAGGCTTCAGTTCATCATTAAAAAGATTGAACCGGCCTCTATCGGGAAAGCAGGTCTCTGGTTGAAAAAAGAGGAATGGAAGCGGATGCTTGAGGCAGAAGGAACAATCCCGCGCCCGGATTCCGAAAAACGAAATCCGCCGCTCTTTCCAAAAACCGTGGGTGTCGTCACCTCAAAGACCGGGTCCGTCCTGCAGGATATCAGAAACGTGTTATCCCGCAGATACCCGCTCCCGGTCCTCCTTGCCCCGGCACAGGTACAGGGAGACGGGGCCGAGGTCTCGATTGTAAATGCCCTCTCACTTCTGCAGGACAAGGTTGACGTCATCATCCTGGCACGCGGCGGGGGAAGCTTTGAGGACCTGTTTGTCTTCAACCATCCGGATGTCGTACGTGCCGTGCGGCGCTCAAAGGTCCCGGTTATCACCGCAATCGGCCACGAGACCGATTTCACACTTGCTGATTTTGCAGGAGACAGACGCGTCCCAACCCCCTCTGCCGCGGCAGAAACCGTTGTGCCGGACCGTACAACCCTGAAATCATCCTTAGATGACCTGCACCGGCTTATATCCGGAAGAGTGCAGAACATGCTCGACCGGAATAAAGCTGCAGTTTCCGAACTGAAACTCAGGGTAGACCCTGTGCGGCTATTCCGCCGTCTTGACATCATGCATCAGCAGACAGCAGACCTGACAGAGCGCATCCATACTGCAGCTGCCCGGAGAATCAACATCGAATCAGACAGTCTTTCAGGCCTCCGTGAGCTGATTTTCAAAGGGGCTTTGCAGCACATACGAACCGCCAGACTGGAGATATCCGCACAAAAGGAGAAGATACAGGTATGCGATCCGAAAAAACCGCTTGAACGCGGGTATGCGATGATTAAATCAGGCACCACACACATCCGCTCCAAAAAGCAAGTGTCTCCGGGAGACGTAGTAACTGTCGGTCTTTTTGACGGAGAAATAACCGCTAAAGTGGAGAAAATATTATGACGAAGAAGGAAGATATGAAACTGGAAGAGGCGGCAAAGAATGCCGCAAAAAAGGAAGAGACAAAAGAGACTGCTGAAGAACTTCTCAATTATGAGGATATGATAGCAGAACTCCGTGAAATTGCACGAAAACTCGACGACCCCGCAACCCCTGTGGAAGAGGCGGTAAAACTGCACACACGAGGCATGGAACTGATTGAAAAATGCGAGACGTTCCTTGAAAAAGCGGAACTGACCATCACAGAAGTTATGCAGTCCGTACAGAAAGAGTAACAGTCATCTCAGCTCCTTTTTTAAGTTCCCCGATGAGTTCTCTTGGAAGATCACGCGCTGCGGCATCGGATGCTGTCGCGATGGTTCGTCCGCAGACAAATCCGCTCTTTCTCCAGACTATATCATTCGGGTCGGTGAGGGAGAGACCTTCTGCCCCCTTTGCAATGACCGTTGCTGTCACTCCATTCGCGGAAAAAACGGTTATGAGCTCTGCGCCCGGGGTCTGCAGGGCCTTTTTAAAATCATCAGACAAATCAGCACAGCCTTTGTCTGCTCCGACACCAATGATACAGTCACCGCTCAAGGTAAGCTCTTCCTCTTTTGTTATCTCAAACGTACTCTTGTGAAGCGATTGGATATTTGCGTGCCCTCTGCACCGGATTACTTCTGTGATTTCCATGAGAAACAGTTTATTCTGCGATTTTTTCAGTCAGTTCTCTTTTAAGAGCATACCGTCCGTCTTCGGATTCAATATATCCTTTTGAGGATAGCGACCGTAACGCTGCTGTAACCTCAGGGATTGGTCTTCCGCAGGCATCGGCAAGCTCAATCGGAGTTAACGGGTTGTAGATAAGAGCCAAAAGCAGTTCCGGTTCGGTATCATCCTTAAACACATCCGGGCTGTTTGCTACAAGTTCCTCCATTTTGCGGTCGATGTCCTTTTCCAGTGCCTCAATCTGTACAAACAGTTCTTTCCGGGATACAAGAAGGTGGCGCAGATGCGTAATGGTATCTGCGAGCGGAAGTCCTGGCAGTACCTCCGTCTCCTCTGCCGCGGGTTTTTCCTTCGGATCTAGTTTAAGGGATAGATGAATGTCCTGAATCAGATAATAATATTTGCGCCGTTTCTCATCGAGGTAGGAGGCGATAACATCCTCCTTCTGCAGAATTGAAAGATGTTCGATAACTGCTTTCGGGTTTAAGGAGAGTTTATCCGAAATTTCTGTTACAAAACAGGGTTTATTATGGAGCAAATCAAGTATCCGTCTGCGGTTCTTATTTCCAAGAATATCCAGTATCTGGGAAAGACTCTCCTGTTCGAACATATAATTATATATTTTAAGTGTTGTATTGAAATAAAAGGTTTCTGTGGGAGAAAGAAAAAAAAGAGATGGCAGTTTCAGACCATCTTCTGAACTTCCATGTGTTCTCCAATCATCGTGAGTTTCTGCTCAAAGGCCTCTTTATCCTCCGGAACAAGGGCAATCCGCAAAACCTCTTCGATTCTTGTGACAGGGATGATGGTCACCATCTCAGCATACCGGTCTTCAATCAAAACATCATCCAGATTCGACTTCGGGATGATGACCGTTTTAATACCCGCCTTTGCTGCCGCCTCAATCTTGTAGGTAACACCTCCAATCGGTAAAACATCGCCTCTGACCGACAAAGAACCGGTCATTGCCAGATTCTGCCGCACCGGAATATTCTCAAGGGCACTGATGACTGCTGTGGCCACCGTAACCGAGGCTGAATCTCCCTCGAGTCCGTTGTATGTTCCGATGAACTGAATATGAATGTCCATCTGCTTGATGTCAGACCCGGAGAACTTCTTAATCAGAGCACTCACGTTTTTAATCGATTCACGCGCGATTGTCTTCAGCTGTCCAGTTGCGATTATGGAGCCCGCATTTTCCGCCATTGCAGGGGTAACCTCTGCCGTTACAGGAAGAACTGAACCAGCATCCTCACCAATGACGGCAAGCCCGTTTACGCGGCCTACTTCCGTTCCGTCAACACTTGTTAAGTAGTAATCACGGAGCTGCTTGGTGTGCTCATCGGTCATCTGTTTTTCAATTGAACGCGCCGTCTTCTTGGCAGATAACACATGGTCAAGTGTTGTTATTGACGACCCGTCCTTTATAGCAAGATCTCCTGCCACACGGACAAGACCGCCGAGGTCTCGCAGACGTACCGTAAGGTGTCCTTTATGTCCGGAACGACGCTTTGCTTCGCGCAGAATCTCTGCCACAGCTTCCGGATTGAACGGCGGAATCTTTCCATCGTTTTTGACCTCCTGGGCTATGAAACGAACGAGTTTTGCACGGTTTTCCGCTGTGTCGTCCATCCGCTCGGACATATAAACCTCATATCCATATCCTCTGATACGGCTTCTGAGGGCCGGGTGCATATACTGCATCGCATCCTGATTTCCTGCAGCAATCATAATGAACTTACAGGGAACAGGTTCAGTCCGCACCATCGCACCAGATGAGCGCTCTGACTGTCCGGTGATTGCAAAAACTCCTTCCTGCAGTGCGGTTAACAGACTCTGCTGGGAGGAAAGTTCCAAGGTATTCATTTCATCAATAAACAGAACTCCTTTGTGCGCACGGTGAATTGCTCCTGCCTCAACACGGTCGTGAGCCGGAGTTTCGAGCCCGCCGGACTGGAACGGATCGTGGCGGACATCACCTAACAGAGCACCTGCGTGGGATCCGGTCGCATCAACAAACGGAGCACAGCCGTCAGGTTTGTTGGATACGATGAGCTTCGGGACCATCGCGTTATCCTTCGGCATCATGGTTCTAAAGATGAAGAAGATAAATATTGCAGCAAACAGTCCGAGAAGCAGCTGTCCGCTGATAGCAAATATTCCGATAATACCGATGATAATTACAATCATCAGCATCCGTTTTGATGATGCCTGGCGCTTTGCATCCTCCTTGTGCCGGGCAACAATTTCTTTGCCGCGCCCGGCATTTACTACACGAATAATCGGATTGTTGTTGTCTTCAGGATTCGGATAGACCAGGATATCCTGCATCTCCTCTTTCGGGAGAAGCTCTGACATTGCTTTTGCAAGCATGGACTTACCCGTACCCGGGCTTCCAATCATCATCACATGTCTGCGCTGTGTCGCCGCTTTTTTAATCACATCAACAGCATGTTCCTGTCCGATAACCTGATCAATTAACGATTTCGGAATCTCAATATCTGCAGTTGTGTCAAAGCGGACTCCACCGAAAACATCCGCACTGTAGGCATCGGATGCATAATGTTCCTTGATGACCGGGGCAGGCGGCTGCTCTGCTGCAGCAGTTATCTCAAATTTGTCCGCTGCCTCGCCGGGGTCTGCCCGGCCATCCGGATTTGCCGGAGACTGCGGTGTTTCATCTGCCGTGGTATTTTCCGGTTTTCCGGGGATGCCTGCAGTCCCGGATGATACGGCAGGATTTTCCGGAGTTATCGGGATTTTTTCTTCCGGCTGAGGGGCGTTTCCTGCATCCGGAGTATTCGGATTTTCCATATAGTTATTAATCTCCCATATAATGTGTTTGATTATAATTTAAGTACTTTCAGTATTAAGATAGTTACTGCATTCATATGAAAGTTATCTATACAGAAAAAAGCCAGCTTCTGGCATCAAGAGTTGCACAGAATCTTGGTGCAAAACTGAGCACAGTCAAATATACCACCTTCCCCGACGGAGAACAATATGTCCGCGTAGAGGAGCTGGATGACGAAATGCTCGTCGTAGCAAGCACCGTTGACGGAATGTCCGCAATGCAGGTTCTTCTGCTGATGGATGCCTGCGAAGGCCGTGATGTAACACTCGTTCTCCCCTACATGGGATACGCGCGCCAGGATAAAAAGTTCAATGACGGGGAGCCAATCTCCGCCCGCGCGCTTGCAAAGGCCCTCTCTGAAGGTGCCGCGCGCGTATTAACAGTAAACATCCATGACCCGTCTGTCTTATCTCATTTCCGCTGCCCCGCAGAAAACCTCTCGGTAGCACCTGAGATTGGTGCATACATCAAAGAACAGAAGATTGAAAACCCGCTTATTCTCTCCCCCGATGAAGGGGCATGGGAATTTGCAAAGGCAGTTGCAGGTCCGTATGGTCTGGACTGTGATCACTTAAACAAAACCAGACTCTCCGGCTCAGAGGTCACGATGGCCCCCAAACACCTCGATGCAAAAGGACGCGACTGTGTAATTGTCGATGACATCATCGCAACAGGCGGGTCCACGGCTCTTGCAGCATCCATGTTGATGGAACAGGGTGCAAAATCAGTCCGTGCAGCAGGTGTCCATGGAGTATTCGCATCCGGAGGATACATCAAACTGATGCAGGCAGGTCTTGCCGATGTTGCAAACTCTGATACAATAGAGCGTGCCTCCTCACGATTTACCGCATCAAGAATCATCGCAGAAGCAGTCCGCAAATAAATGCAGAAATATATTCTCGATTCATCCTTTTTTTTCGGTGAAGCATACCGGAACTTCCCCCTTAAAGGAGAACTTCTGACAACAAACGAAGTAAAAGCCGAGATAAAGGACTTTTCCTCACGCATGGCGTTTTCCCTGATGGAGGATGCAGGATTAAAAATCAGTGTTGCAGCACCAGCTGATAGTTCGGCAGTAAAAGCCGCAGCTGCCGCATCAGGAGACCTCAGAGTCCTCTCAGACACCGATATTTCGGTAATCGCCCTTGCCCTGTCCATGAAAGGGGTTGTTGTATCATCAGATTTTGCCGTACAAAACGTCTGCCGCCACCTGCAGATTCCAGTAAAAAGCCTATTGGAAAAGACCGCAAAAAAGAAGGTCTGGAAACGCATATGCTCAGGATGCGGCGCAGAAATTCCGGATGGATATGATGAATGTCAGATTTGCGGTTCAAAACCGGTTCCGAGAGGGACTGAAAGAAATCATAAAACACATCCGTAAAACTTCTTCCATTTTTCTGTAATCCGGTACTCCGGATTTGCCTGCAGGATCAGGTCGCGCATCACCTTTTTATCATCCGGAAGGTGATAGGTGCAGAGTGCAAGTTTGGGAGCCTCCTTAGATAACGTTTTTTGAGCACCTTTCAGCATCAGCCGCTCGGCACCTTCAATGTCTGCCTTAATAAAATCAGGAGAGGTGCCGGACTCTTCACAGAACGCATCAATCGTCGTCAGCTTTGCCCTCTCACGCCTTCCATCCTGCTGAAGGACCATGGAGGAACCGACAAGCGTTCCGTCAAGTACCGTAAACTCTGCATCTCCCGGTGTATCGGAAAGACCCGAAGGCACAACATGAACCTGCTCTGTCAGAGAAGGATTCAGGGAGAGTGTTTTCCGAAGTGCTTCACGTGCTGCGGCAACCGGTTCAAAAGCATAGACGAAAGCCCCGCGGTATGCTGCATAAAGGGAAAATAAACCCAAATTTGCCCCGCAGTCGAACACCACGTCACCTTTTTGAATCTCCACCTCTCTCCATTCGTATGCTCCCTCATCCACATATTTGTATGAATCAAAAAGACCCGGATAGAGGATATCTCCTATCTCCATTGCATAATATGCTTCCTCACGTGTAGGATACGATGCGCGGGAGAGTAACGGGAGTTTTAACGGCCCGACACTTAGACAACCGTTTTTTCTGTCAAAATGGCGCGCAAATAAATGCTCATACTGCAGCCGGTAATAATTTTCCGTCCGATCCTTTATCGTAAGACGATAATGAATCCGGTCAAAGAGAGGCACCTTATTTTTCATTTTTCAAATTGCTCTCTGATACAATACCGGATACCGGAACTTCACCACTCTCTGCCGGAGCAGAGGGGATTACCTCTTTAAGCCTTGCCTCACGGCGTACAATGATAAAGCTTGCAACAAATCCGATTATCAGATTCGAGTAGTAGAGTACCAGCCGCAGCAGGACAACAAACGGCCCTAACATGTTTCCAAGACCTAAGAGGGAATAAAAGCCGCCATAAGCTGCTTCCGCAAGCCCTGTACTCCCGGGGGTAGCCGGAATCATAAGAATGACCGCAATGATTAACTGGAAGACAACCGATAACAGAATGTTTGGTTCAAATCCGAGTCCCACCATAATAACTGACGCAATCGAAAACTCACAACCCCAGAAGAGGAGGGAAAATACAAACCCGACCGCAAGCCCCCACCGTGCCTTTCCCGCAAAATGACGAAATGTACCATAGAACTGATCTACGCCGTTTACAAACCCGTCTTTTACCTTCTCCTGTTTTTCCGGCTTCATCTTTCTGGTAAAGAGCCTGGCAATCTTTACCCCCCAGCGCTTGACATTCGCGGGTTTTCTCATAATAAGGATCAATACCACAAGAATTGCGGTGAAAAATCCGCATCCTGCCCATCCGGCAGCGATTAATGCACCGTCAACCTCACCGTTGCTGTAGATGATGGAAAATGCTGACATTCCGATGATAACGCCAAGCACCAGAAGAACCGCCTCAAGGAGACGCTCAACCAGAACAACAGCCGTTGCATCTGCCAGGGGAAGTTTTGCCTTGTAGAGTTCATGAACACGGACAGGTTCACCGCCAATCGATGAAGGAGTGATTGCTGCTATCAACTGACCTGCGGCTGCCATATTGATACAGTGACGAAGCGGCACCCTATACCCGAGTGAGCGGCAGAGAAACAGAATGCGCGCACCCCAGAAAACGATTGCCAGAAGATGAAGACCGAACGCTCCAAGAAGACACCAGCCGTTTAAGCGGGACAGATTGTCTATTGTATTCTCATCGAAGGTCAGGAGGATGACCACAAGGAGCGCAACAAGTGAGAAACCAATGGATATCCAGAGCAGTTTCCGGTACTTCGCTTCCACTATACCGACTCCTGCAGTTGTTCAGGTACTGCCTTCTTTCCTTTTGCTTCACGGCGGACTATGAGCATGCTTGCGATGAAACCGACAATCAGGTTAAAGTAATAGAAGATAAAGCGGTAGATTAAAACAAAGACTCCCACGAGATTTGTTGGAATAATGATAGCAAAGAAGAGACCGAGAGATGCCTCAGACACTCCTACACCGCCTGGGGTTAACGGAATCATCATAATGACAGTAACAAGGAGCTGGAAGATAATTGATAGGAGAAGCAGGTCTGCTGTCGGCTCAACGCCAAGACCGATGCAGATGACAAATGCGATTACAAACTCGTTTACCCAGTACAGAGCAGAGAAGAAGAAACCCCAGAACATCCCTGATTTTGATTTACCTGCCATTTTACGCAGGGCAGAGTAGAAGTTGTCTGCGTATCCGACAAACTTCTCCTGCAGTTTTTCCTTTGCATCTTCACTCTTTTTTCGGGAGATAAATAATGAGATTTTCCGCATCAGGGATGCCCCCCAGTTTGGATGTCTTGCGATTACAAAAAAGAGAATTACAAGACCTGCAAACACTCCTGCAGCACAGTATGCGGCAACCATACACCCTGCAGGAAGTTCAATCTCCGAAAAGAG
>JAUNXT010000004.1:0-19030 GCA_030539655.1 Methanocorpusculum sp. | reverse complement strand
GATACCACATGCATGCCGATTGCAAGCAGCAGGAATGCCGGAATACAGGATTTTAATGCGGTAAAGGTATCTTCATTTATGGTAACGATAAGAACGATAAAAAGAACTGCGAGGCTGATGCCTAATGAGATGAATAGCAGTCTCTTTTGTTTCTTATCCATAGATTCATTACTATTTGGCGCATGATTATATATGCTTGTTGCTCGTTTATGGGCTTTTATCGGAGGATAAAGAAAAAAGAGAGGAGGGAAAAAGGTTATTCAATGGTTATTTCAACACCCTCTTCGAGTGTGATTTTCGGGAGTATTAATTCCATAATTCCATTTTTAAATGTCGCTTTTGCCCCTTCCGCGGTTACACCTGAAGGAAGCTGGAGTGTCCGTTCCCTGGAACGTACTCTTCTTTCACGAAGGTGATATGTCTCGGCACTTTCAGCGATGGCAGCCCCTTCAGCAGTTGCGGATTCCATATCCGCTTTAATATAAAGCGTGGTCGGATTCTGCAGTTTTATGATGACGTTTTCTTTTTCTGCCCCCGGCAGGTCACAGGTTACGATGAATTCCTTCTCGGTCTCTGCCAGATCTACTGAGAGATCACCTGGAAGCTTCGGGATGACTGTCCTGATACTGTTTTTTACGTCGTCCCCCTCCGGGATATGACTTGATGCATACTCTCCGAATTCCGATATGAGATGGTCGATTTGTGAGCCGAGTGTTTCAAAGCTGAATGGTAATTGTGATGTCATATGTATACCCTATCCTGAGTATTATCCTGCTGTATACAAGACTTACTTAAAGTAAGTGTGAATTATAGGTGTGTTGTATTTGTATAAATAGTTTCCAGGTTGGAAGGTGCCATACCCAAACCTTTTTCCCTGTCTTTCGATAAAAAAGGAGGATTCCTGCAAAAATCAGGAAGCTGAAGTCCTCACGTATTTACCATTCCAGGTATCATAATGGGAAACCAGTTCATTTCCATCGCCCGAAAGCGTCAGGTCTTCAGAAAATGCTGCACCTGTAGCATCCAGAATCACCAGATGATACTCGTTTTCCCCTTTGTTTAGCCAGAGATACGGAAGTGGAGACAGTGCATTCCCGTCTTTATCTGTCCATACCTGCGTACCGGTGGAATCCGGGTAGAAAATAAGTCCAGGGCGCGCTCTAATCCCATCGCTGTGCCCTTTGAGAAAATCAGTATCGATTAATTCGGAATAGGAGTATGCTCCAAGAACCGGGTCGGTCTCTGAAGGCTGCGGTGCTTTCACATACTTTCCGCTCCAGTCGGGAGCCGTCAGTTCCGTTCCGTCATCAGACAGCACTGCATCTGCGGAAAAAACTGTACCGTCTGCTCTCCACGTATTGATATGATACCGGTTATTTCCAAGATTCTTCCAGACTGCCGTCTGAAGATACAGCGGAACTCCGGTTTCACTTTCCCAGATTTCTATACCAGTACCATCCGGGAAGAACAGAAAACCCGGACGCGCCGAAATACCGTCGCTGTGACCCCGCAGATAATCGGTCATAACAAATTCAGAGTAAAAATATAAGCCCAAAAGCCTGTCCGTATCATCGACCTCTGTTTTTACGAAAACCTCTTCATATTCCGGAGTCGTCAGACGGAATGAGGCCCCGTCATCCGAAAGTGTCAGTGTACTTTCAAACAGGGAATTATCTGCATTCTGTATGTGGATACGGTAGGTAGTATTATCTCCGGTCTTTTCCCAGATGAGAAGAAGCGGGGGCAGTGCATCACCATTTTCACCCTCCCATGATTCCACGCCAATTCCACTCGTATAAAAGGTAATAGTCGGACGTACCATTATACCGTCACTGTATCTGTACAGAAAATCGACCATATCATAGGTCTTTGATTTGTACGTTCCGACAATCGGATCATCTTTGTTTGCGTCAGCAATCCGTGTGTAGTATCCAGTTGTTTTCGGATTGTTGGAAGTTAGTTTATTCCCGTCTTCAGACAGAAGAAGATCTTCGGAAAAGAAGGTCCCGTCACCATTTATCATGCCTACATGGTACTTTCCACCCTCTGTCTTTTCCCAGGTGAAACTCTGAGAGGGGAGTTGTTCACCGGTTTCTGCAACCCATGTCTCAGTACCCGCTCCATCCGGCAGGAAAACATAACTCGGGCATGCTGTTACTCCGTCACTGTATCCTTCCAGATAATCAGCATAGACATACTCCGAGTAGATAAATGTACCTAGAATAGGGTCATTTTCCGGACTCATACCGGAATCTGTGATGCATCCTCCTGCAAAGACGGCTGCTGCAAGCACCAGAATTACAGGAAAGATAACTTTGTACTTCATAGCAGTATTTTATTTGTTTTTCTCATTAATGAGAGTATTGCATGCTGATGAGACCTGCCCTCCACATATGAAATAAGGGTAAATTCTCTCAGGGAGAAACCGAATGACGGTCAAACTAAAAAGCTGCGGCGGTTCCAGATAATTGAAAAACCTATTTCCCTTTTCCCATCCTAAATAGTAGTATTGAATGGAAAAGAAACAGGTTTCCGACTACATGACACCAGATGTAATCTGTGTTGACTCCGCACAGACCGTAGGAGATGTCATACGTCTCATAAAAACAACGCATCACAACGGATTCCCGGTAACCAGATTCGGGAAAATCGCAGGATATATTTCCGCGAGGGACATTATCGGTGAATACCCTGACACCCGCATTGAACAGCGCATGTCCCGCTGTCCGATTACTGCATATCCTGATGTAACCGTGACAGAAGCGGCTCGGAGGATATTCCGGTCGGGGATTCAGAAGATGCCTGTAATTGATACAGATGGAAAAGTTATAGGCATCATCTCCAATATCGATGTCATCCGCTCGCAGATTGAACGGGTAACCCCGGAAAAGGTCTTCAACTTCATGAAAGCACTCAAATCCCTTTACGGTGTTGAGTCATCACTCTCACGCGAAATGGTGCCGGTATCAGCCGTTCATCCCACACAGTCCTCGGTAAATCAGGAGGAACTCGACGGAAGAATGTATGAACTGAAGAAGCGTCTTGCAGAACCGGTAATCGTGGTAAAAAGCGGAGAACGATACATTCTGGTTGACGGACATCACCGGGCAGTTGCCGCTGACAGATTAAAAGTGGAAAAACTTGATTCATATGTGGTAACACTCGAACATGAAATGGAACTTGGCCTCGAAAAAACCGCAAAGACAATGGGTATTACAACACTTGCAGATGTAAAAATCGACAGGTCGGAAGAACGCGCAATTGTCATCGCCACTCACCCGGGCCTTATTACGACAGAAAAAAAGCTCGTATCAGAGTACATGACAACCGATGTCTTCACACTGGAGGCAAACCAGACGGTAAAAGATGTGACAGCACTCATCCGCAAAACAAACCATGACGGATTCCCGGTAATCTCCCGCGGGAGAGTTGTGGGATTTATCGCCGCCCGCGACATTGTAGGAGCTGCAGCATCCGCTGTCATTGCACCACTGATGCAGCCTGTGATTATGAAAACCACTCCTGATGAATCAATGACAAATGTTGCCCGGAAGATGTTCAGATTCTGTATCCAGAAACTTCCGGTTGTGAATGCTGATGGAAAATTTGTCGGAATCGTGACGAATGCGGATATTCTCCGTTCCCAGATTGAACACGTGACCCCGGAAAAGGTTTTTCAGTATATTACAACCCTGCGCAAACTCTATGATGTTGACCCACACCTCTCACGCGGAGAGGTGGCTGTAAGAGACCTCATCCCCACACAGGACAAGGTCTACATGGATGAACTCGACGGAAGAAGATATGAAATCGAAAGAGGGCTAGCTGAGCCACTTGTTGTTGTCCGCCGCAGAGACAAGCTGCTGTTAATCGACGGGCACCACCGGGCAGTTGCTGCAAACAGGATGAAGGTCGTAAGTCTTGATGCCTATATCATTGATGTGGACTCGGACACTGAACTCGGGATTGAAAAAACCGCACGGAACATGAGACTCTGGAGTCTTGATGATGTGCAGATACTCGATGAATCAAGATACTCGATTATCGGATAACTCCTCTTTTTTTCACGCGTCCTTTCAGTCAGGTCTTCCGTTCTTTCCGATAAATCTCTCCGTTTTTAGCAATCCAGAGTTCTGCGGAATCAACAGCCGCAGACACGAGCCCTTCCATATCCAGATTCTTCTCCTCTTCTAAAATCACATCAATGGATGAACGTGTCGCAGGCTTTACCGGGACAGCCCTGCATGAAGTATCACCCGGAGACTCATGGAATGTACCGATGGTTCGGGCAATTTTTACAATATCCTCTTTGTCGTAGGTCAGAAGCGGACGAAGAATCGGAAGGTCTGAAGAAGCAGTGATTACTCCCATATTCTGCAGTGTCTGGCTTGCAACCTGCCCGATGTTTTCCCCTGTTACAACCCCCTCCAGACGATTTTGTTTTGCGATGTATTCCGCGGAACGAATCATAAACCGTTTGCAGAAAAGACACGTGTAGTGCGTATTACAGTTCTTCTGCATTTCCAGAAGGAAGGGTTCGACATTTACAATCCACAAGGGAAACGCACGGCCCGGACACCAGAGAGATAAAAGACGAGCATTATCTTTTGCAAGCTCTATTGAAGCCCTCCCGGCAAAACATCCCGAGTCTGCAAAGACGCCGGTAAGAGATACTCCGCGCCTCATCATAAGCCACGCGGCAACCGGTGAATCGATTCCTGCCGATAAGAGAACTGCAGTCCGTCCGGCTGTTCCAAGCGGCAGACCTCCCTGTCCTTTAATCCGCTCATCATAGACAAGTCCCCCGAACTCGCGTGCCTCGACAAATATCTCATACTCCGGATGCTCCAGGTCCACAATAAAATCAGGAATCACATCCCAGATTTTATCCGCAACAAATGCTGCAAGCTGCTGACTGGTAAAACCTTCAACAAACTGACGTTTTGCACGGACCGCAAACCGCACTCCGGCATGCAGTTTTTCCTTTGCAAGGGAAACCGCTGCTTCCGCAATCGACTCTTTCGTATTGTCGGTTACGATACATTTTGCGGCATCAACAATTCCAAAGACCTTTGACGCGGCATCAGCAATTCTATCCGCATCCCCGTGAAGAATGATTCGTCCGCGAAACACTTCTGTTTTGCAGGGGATATCGGCCGCCTCCATCGCCGACTTCAGATTGGTGACGAGCGTTTTGATAAACTGACGTCTGACCGGCTCCGACTTCAGCCAGAGCTCTCCGACACGCACCATAACTGCCTGCTTATCCATTATGCACCTCCGGTTTTGTATTCATGAATGGACAGAACCTTTATTCCCAATGGTTTAAGTTTCTCTTCAAAAAAAACTGCCGGTTTCATAAATTCCTTCTCAACCTCAACTGCTGCTTTGGTCAACCCGTCTTTTTCCGCCTCTAATATCCTTACACGGAGAATTCCAACAACCCCTGCACGGCGAAGCGTCTCCTCTGCAGCTTCCGCAAGTGAAAGTTTTTCCAGGCTAATCCTGGTGTTCTGCGGAATCCGTGCAGCAAGACATGATGACGGAGGACGAACCGGAATCCCTGTATTTTCTGCAATTGTTACAATCTCTGATTTTGAGAGATTCTGCAGCGGACTCCGGATTCCTGCCTCCTGCAGCGCACGAAGTCCGGGACGAACGCCGTCATCAGCATTTGTTCCTTCAAGGACTGCGGACAGACCGCGTGTTTCCGCAAGTGACAAAAGAAGTGCTACCATCTTTTTTTTGCAGAGGTAACAGCGTTCTTTCGTATTTTCCGAAATCGCCTCATCTTCCAGAAACGAGGCACGAATCTCATGGAACAGCACACCCTCTCGTGCCGCGGCCCCACGTGCTGCAGAAATATCACATTCCGCAGTGAACTCCGATACAACACATGCAGCCTCAACACGAATCCCTGCCTCTTTTGCAAGATGCAGAAGGACCGCACTGTCAACTCCGCCGGATAAGGCAACAAGGGCCGAGGATACCCTGGAAAAATCCGCACGGGTTATTATTTCACGGTTCATCATGTAAGCATTCTCGTTTATCTGCACGCATTTGTATCACACACTGCATCCAAGTCCCCGGAATCCCCTTCTGTCGCCTGCATCTTCCGGATTGATGAAGCGGTCTTTGTAAAGTATCCGGCAAAGAATGCGGAAAACTCCTCGTCCCAGACGGAAAGGCCGGTCTTTACTGCAAAACCCCCTTCAAGGGAAAGACGGATATGTTTTCCAAGAGCTGCTGAAAACAGGGCATTCGTGTCTCCTAAAAGGGCCGACGCTTCCGTGTATTTCCGTGCAGTTTCCGCATACCATCTTCCACGGGAAATCCATGGTCCCGCAAAACCGCCGCAGTCCGCATACTTTGCGGTAAAACGTTCGGAGTTTTCCACGTTCCATACCGGAGGTCCTTCACGGATGGTAAATGAGGAGATGGTATCCGACTGCAGCTCAAAGAGAAGCAGAGAGTTCTCTTTTCCCATCGAAAACCCGGAACGGATTACAGAAAACTCCGCATCTTTCAGGAGTACTGCGATTGACTCCTCGGTTTTTTTCAGCTGCGGCACAACCGTATCTTCAACGAACTCCGGCGTTTTGAAGGTAAGAGAGACAAAAGCCGTTTTCCGCCTGGAGACGGCCAAAGTAAAGTCCTCTTTTGAGAAGAAGACCTGCGGTTCTGCAGTAAAATATGCTTTGGAGGGGCGGGTCAGATAACCGCGGGCAAGTGCCGTAAACTCCGCAAGTTTTGTCATGGTGACAGCCGCCGCAACATTTCTTGTCTTATCTGTCGGGTCAACAACGATAAGCGGTTCAGAAAAAAGCTTTGATACAGCCTTTTTATCCGGATAATACTGTTCGATATCAATAATTGTCTGCGGCCTGAACCCGGCGGCGGCCGAAAGGACTTCTGTAAATCCTCCGTAGAAAAGCGTGAGCAGTTCACAAAGATAGCCGGAAAGTCCTCCTGTTGTGTGATCAGAACCGTAAACTCCACCTGCTTTGCAGAACTGCTTTAACAGCAGAACATCAGCACGCAGAGGTGTGATTTTTTCTTTGAGGTAGCGGGTGTGAAATGGTGTCCGGTCAACGGCACATTTCATCTCGGATGTTGAATTTATCTGATAACAGGGAACAAGGTCCACATCAAATCCGTTAATTACAGCATTCAGGTACGGATGCTCCGCATATTTTTCTCCCGCAGTTCCGCCAAACATCTCAACAACAGCATACCCGGCAGCAAGTCCTCTCTCCCGCAGCTCCTCACGTTCCGTCTCCGGCGGGAAAAGCATAAATAAATCGATGTCCTTATCTCCTTTTACCCATGTCCCGCGAGCAACAGAGCCTGTTACCATCGCAGGGATGCCTGCAACAGATGCTACAGCGGCGATGAGCTTTTCCCCCATCTCTTCTACCGCCTGCTCCTCCTCCTTCGACGGGAATATTTCCCGGAGGACATCTTCTTCGTATCTGTTTCTCATAGTCCTATCCAGTGCAGCGTTGTATAAATTGGTCCCGAAGGAGTTAAAACGCTTTTTTTAATACAGATTTCCCGAATTTCACAGGATCCGAACTCCGCAGTCTTCAGTGCAGCCGCCTTTGCCGCAAGCTGCGGCCCCGCCTCACGAACGCGGGCAAGAGTAAGATGCGGGGAATAAGGCTTATCCTCTTTTGGAAAGCCCGCAGCAGTCAGACGATTTTCAATCTCTGCCGCAAGTTTTGCGGAAGCCCCTCCGTCACGGATATCTGCTTTAATGACCCGAGGCGGGCGGCCGAAGGTACTGACACCGGAGACAGAAAGAGTATAGGGCAGAAGAGAGGAATCTCTGATACTGTCAAGCGCCAATCTGACTTTTTCTATTGAGGCTTCGGGAATCTCACCGAGAAACTTCAGTGTGATGTGCATCAGACCTGCATTCACGGAGGAAAGTCTGCCGTAGGCCTCAAGGGAACGTCCTGCAGATGCAGCAGCATTTCGTATCTCTGCTGACGGCTCTGCTGCGATGAACACTCTGACCATAATTGTATAGATATATGTGCTGTAATGCTATAGGATTTTTGCGGAAAAGAAGCGGGGCATATGATACAACGGACAAAACATACGATACGTTCCAGGAATCACAGTACAGAAAAACAAAATCAGATAATAAAGTGCACCGACCGGGACTCGAACCCGAGTTTAGGCGTTGGCAACGCCTAGTGATAACCTCTACACTATCGGTGCAAATCTTAAAGCAATAGTGCTCTTAAATGTACGTATTGAATCTATAAATAGATTTCTTTTTGCTACCCCCTCTCAGTACCCATAAAAGATTGACTGACCGAAGTTAAAACACGCTGACAAAAATCCAGTCCCAACTTCCTGCAATCACACAGCAGATTAAAAATCCGGCAATCGTACATCCGTTTATAATTGGAAGTCCTGGCTGCGGTTTTCCGGATTTCATCGGAATAGATAAAAGAATCACGCCGATAAGAGAGCCAATGAGAGCACCAAATGCAGGAAGAGAGACTCCAAGTACCTCCATACCAGAGGTGAATACCTGCGCTGAAATAACAAGAATAGCAGGCATGATAATATCTCCCATACCCATCATATACGCGCTTCGTTCCTCCCGCTTTTTGGCAACAGAATAACCGGACTTCCGGTACGAATATCCCTTTGTTTTGGGGACAAGGAGCATAATCGGCATCTTCTGCTTCATAACCCCGTCTGCCAGTGTCAGCATGTGCTTTGAATACTTTACCGAAACGAAATCATAAACAATTAACAACAACAGCAGCACGATGACTAACAGAGGTGATAAGGAAATGCCAAAGATAGAAGCACACCCTGCACATATGACAACCCCTATAATATCAATAACATACCATTCCGGAAATTTCCAGAGAAGAAGAAGCCCGGCAATGCCGATAACCCCGGAAAACACGTATGCAGCAACTTTCGGGATATCTGGAATCAGCATAAGAAGAGCGAACGCCACGTAAAATATACACAGCAGAAGACAGAGAGCTATAATGATCGAGATGATTTTCTGCGCTTTTTTGCGGATTAACAAGAGCAGGATGGCAGTAAACAGAAGCATCAGGAAGATGAAAAGCGCCACATTCCATAGTGAATCCGGGTTATCAAATGCCAGAATACCGGCAGACAGCGCAGGACCTGTCAGCAGGAGGGATGCAACTTCTGCTATAAGCATGAGAAGAATCATGCCGCCGTAAGCTACAATACCGGATATTTTGCTACAACTGCCAGTGGTTCCCAGACACTTTCTTTCCTCTGTCATATAGTTAATTTAATTATTTGTCGTCACCATAATTAAAGTATATGAATATTAAGGATGTAATTCCGGAACTGATTCTGATTGTTCTGATGGCAATATCAGGAATCATCGCAGTCAGCCGCTTATGGCAGGATGCAGTCATAGCAATCACTGTTCTCGTTCTGCTCCTCGCTTTAGGCGGTTTATTCCTATATCTCATTATCAAGATCCGCAAACTTGGTGAAGAGCAGCGCGCGCGTGACAAATATATGCGCGCGGCGCTTGAAGATCTGGGAAGACAGCTTGTTGCAAAACAGGATAAAACCACCCAGACAATCATCGAAACAGTTGAAAGCCTCAAAACACGGATGTACAGATAAATGGGCGTTGCCATCCGGGCACTTCTAGAAGGCTGCATTGAAAACCCTGGCTGGGAAAATCTCGCTGGAGTTGCCGCTGTCGATGCATACAATGCCCTCTACCAGTTTTTATCAGGAATACGCCAAGCTGACGGCGCTCCGCTCATGGATGACGAGGGGCGGATAACCTCGCATTTAAGCGGACTTTTGTTCCGCAGCGCAAACCTGATTGAGAAAAATATAACGCCTGTGTATGTTTTTGACGGAAAACCTCCGGCATTTAAAGAAAAGACACTGGAGGAACGGAGCGCTGTCCGTGAACATGCAAAAGAGGAGTGGGTGCGCGCAGTAGCAGAAGGAGATGATGAAAAAGCACACCGTTATGCAATGGCCTCCTCAAAGGTTGATGCTTATGTTCGTGATTCCGCAAAGGAACTCCTCACAGCGCTTGGGATTGCCTGGGTTCAGGCTCCAGGCGAAGGAGAAGCACAGTCTGCTTTTATGACGCAGAAAGGTGATGTTACGTTTTCGGTTTCCCAGGATTATGACTCGCTTCTCTTTGGATGCGAAACACTTGTCCGAAACGTCACCATCTCCGGAAAGCGCAGACTCCGCGGGAAGGTTTACTCAGTCTATCCCGAACGCATCAGATGTGCGGAGACACTGTCGCACCTCGGGCTGACGCGCGAAGAACTGATTCAGACCGCTCTTCTCATTGGAACAGACTATAACAGCGGGGTGTCAGGTGTCGGGCCGAAAACAGCGATAAAAATTGTGAAAGCCGGGAAATTTGAAGACCGGATTGGGGAGTCGGAAAATGCGGCTGAACCGGAAGAACTTATCAGTTATTTCCTCTCACCGGAAGTTACATCTGACTATACGATTGAAAAACGTCCGGCTGACAGAGATAAAGTCATTGAACTTCTCTGCGAAGAGCACGGATTCATGAAAGAACGGGTTGAAGCAGGTCTTGAAAAAATTCATGCGAAAAAAGGTCAGGCAACCCTTGACTCCTGGTTTTAACTCCGGATAAACAACTCTTTTTTGACATGCCAATACATCATGATTTTCATTTTTTACGGTTCCCGCTTTTTCATACTTCCGGTTCTGCTTTGTGCCGTAAGAGGGATTGAGATTCCGAATCGTACCTTTTTTTAAGCTCACAATACAAATATTAGATAATAATGTCTGACAGTTACTCATGCGGAACTTCCGATAAACCCCTTCTGGGATGCACGGTAGGTCAGTTATTAAACAGCATAGCGGCTAAATATCCGCATGGGGACGCTCTGGTTGCATTTCAGAAGAACCCGTACGGAAAAGACGTTCTGGAAACCACGGCGGCGCGCGACACCCATGAAGGCCTGGTCTCCGATGAGCCGAACAGCTACCGTGAAACCACAAGCAATTCCCCGGTCAGAAAAACAACATCTGTTCTTCGCTACACCTGGGGTGAGTTTTTAGCCGAGGTTAACAAACTCGCCAAAGGCCTCATGATGCTTGGTGTGGAGCATGGAATGCGTGTTGCTATCTGGGCTCTTAATTATCCAGAGTGGATTCTGGTCCAGTTTGCCACAGCAAAAATCGGTGCTGTAATGGTCAATATTAACCCGTCATACCGTACCTTTGAGCTGGAGTATGCCTTAAAACAGTCCGAGGTTGACACGCTGATACTGCAGGGAAAGTTCAAAACATCCGACTATGTGGGAATGTTCTATGAAGCATGCCCCGAAGCGTTTGAAGCAGCCCCTGGCAATGTCCGCACGGAAAAGTTCCCGCATCTGAGAAATGTTGTCTTTATGGGAGAGATTCCCTACAACGGAATGTACCGCTGGAGTGAGGTCATTGAGATGGGAGAGTACATCTCGGACGAGGAGCTTGAGGAGCGGGAGGCGGGCGTGGAGTTTGATGATGCATTAAACATCCAGTACACCTCGGGGACTACTGGATACCCGAAGGGAGTGACGCTTTCCCACCACTCTGTCTTAAACAACGGATTAATCATCGGGGACGGGATGGCTTTTACGAACGAAGACAAACTCTGCATCCCGGTCCCGTTCTATCACTGCTTCGGGATGGTCTTATCAAACATGGCATGCGTCACCCACGGCACAACCATGGTCATACCATGCCCCGTATTCGATGCTGAAGCGGTGCTTCATGCTGTTGAAACCGAAAAGTGTACGGCACTTCACGGTGTTCCCACCATGTTCATTGCAGAACTTGAACATCCGAACTTCAAAAACTATAATCTTTCATCTCTTCGGACCGGCATTATGGCAGGTTCTCCCTGCCCGATAGAAAAGATGCGTGAAGTCGCAGAGAAGATGTATATGAAAGATATCGTAATTGTCTACGGCCAGACTGAAACCGCGCCGGGGGTTACGATGTCTACTACTTCAGACTCTCTTGAAATGCGTGTGTCAACCGTCGGAAGGGCGTTTCCTCACACCGAGATTAAAATCATCGACCCGAAGACGAAAAAGATTGTCCCCTGCGGAGAGACCGGAGAAATCTGTGCACGCGGGTACTGTACAATGAAGGGATACTACAACAATCCGATGGCAACACGTCAGGTCATCGATGAAAACCACTGGCTGCACTCGGGCGACCTCGGGACAATGGATGAAAACGGGTATGTCAGAATGGTCGGACGCTTAAAGGAGATGGTTATCCGCGGCGGGGAAAACATCTACCCGAGAGAGATTGAAGAGGACTTCCATCAGCATCCGAAGATTTCCGATGTCTACATCATAGGTGTTCCGGATATAAAATACGGAGAAGAACTTTGTGCCTGGATTAAGGTTGAAGACGGAATGACCCTGACAGAGGATGAAATCAGAGAGTTTTTCAACGGGAAAATTGCGCGATACAAGATGCCGAAATACTTCCGCTTCTGTACGGAATTCCCGATGACTGTTACCGGCAAAATCCAGAAAGGCGAAATGCAGAAGATTTCAATCGCAGAGCTCGGTCTCGAAGACGCAGCGAAGGTTAAGACTGCATAATATTTATTCCTTTTTTCATTCGTTTTTCCTTCGCCGTTACTCATTTTCCTGATACCGCATTATCCCGGGGACAAGCGCGGAAGGGGATATTATATTACAGCAGGGCTGATACAATCCATTTTCAGCGGCAGATATCTGCTTTATTCACTGAAAACTTATATTCTGAGAAATCAAATATGTAATAAGTTATAGATGCGTGCATTACTGATTGGTATCGGAGGGGCCGGTTCCCGCATTGTCAATATGCTTCTGACCCACGAAGAAAAAAGCAGTGTTAAGAGTGTACGCGCTTATATTTTTGATGCAGACCGTGAAAACCTCAATGTGATGGCGGCAGTTGATGCGGATAAACGCATATACCTATCTCCAAGCTCTGTGGAGACCGAGGTGTGTCTTACCGGATATGATTTTGATATTAATCACATATCCGGTTATTTTGATGATTCAATCGCAGATGAAGCGGATGCAGTCTTTATCTGCGCAGGACTTGGCGGACGGATGGCAGAAACGATTCCCGGAATTCTGAAACAGCTGAATGTTACGTTTGCCGACCCTGTCTATACTATATTGACACTTCCCGCACGAAATGAAGGAGCACGTGTGTCAGCACGTGCAGCGGCAACCCTTTCTGAAATCAGGAAAGAAGCAACTGCTTCCATTCTGTTTGACAATGAAACATGGATTCAGCGGCTTGAAGAGGGGGATGGTCTCAAAGCCGATAAAAAGCAGGAGAAAGGGGAAGAAGAAGAGTCCGCACAGCCCGCAAAACTTTCGATACAGGACGCGGCCTCTAAGCTGAATGAACTGCTTACCAGACGGGTTGAACTGCTGCTTCGCGCCGGAGAGATTACTCCGGACGGCCTTGAATCAGCAGAGGCGGTCCTCGATGCTGGAGAGGTGTTAAACACCCTTGCTGATTCAGACATTGTCTCAATCGGATATGCAGCTGAACGCATTCCAAAGAGTCTACTTGGATTTTTCAACCGCTTCAGAATGGAAAAATATCTGCTTGAAGAAGGACAGAAGCGAACCGCACGAATCGTTGAACTCGCAAAACAGGCGGTATATGAAGAGGTATCAATCCCGTGCGACTTAACAACAGCAAATAAAGCACTTGTTCTGATTACAGGACCCTCAAATGAGCTTTCCATGAAGGGGTTCCAGACAATCCGTAAATGGATTGACCGCAGTATCAAAGGCCTTGAGATGCGTGCCGGGGACTATCCTGTGCACTCATCACGGGATGTAGGTGTAATCATAGTCCTCGCGGGTATTGAAAATGTACCGCGGCTTGCGGAACTGAATGAGATTAAAGCGTCTTATGAAGAAGAGGTTGGAAAAAAATACCGCGGGGTTAATGATCAGACCGATGAAATAACAGAGCCGAAACTCCGCCCTGCAGCAGATAAGGAACTCTTTGAGGAGGGGGAAGTCCTCTCGACGTATATAAATGTCCCATTCCTGGAACCTGCTGCGGAAACGCCCGGACCAAACACCCCGTATGGCAAATCCATTGCAGCCGCAGTGATGTACCCGCAGGAACGACCGGATGAAAATCAGTATGACGACATATGGGAGGTTGGAATGAGCGATACGGATGTCTTTGAGGAATGTGTCCGCCATACAGCTACACAATATACCGGCACACAACTTAAAAAAAAAACAAACACCTCCCCTGAGATGAAAACAGATTCGGTAAACCCGGGGGAAAATGAGGATATCTTTGAAAAGTATCCAAAACAGGAGGAGGTACCGGAAAACAGGGAACGGGAATGCATGGATGTTTTTAAGGAGACATCAGTACCGGCAGAAGGAGATGACTGCAGAGATGTTTTTGAGGAGGCACCCGTACCGGCAGAAAGAGAAGACGGCGAAGATGTTTTTGAGGAGGCTCCCGTACCGGCAGAAAAAGAGGAACCCGGAGATATATTTGAAGAAACACCGGTAACTGCAAAAAAAGAGGAGGAGAAGGACTTCTTTGAAGAACACCCTGTTATCCCGCATCCGGTTACACCTGTATACGGAGAGGAAAAAGAACCAGCCGGATATTCGTATACAGACCGGACTGAGACTCCAGGGGCAGAAGATGTCGCCAAAGCACCTGATTCATCTGCTGCAGCCGCATCTCACCGCAGACCCGATGAGAAGATATCTCTCGGACCCGCGAAAGAAAGAAAAGTAAAAGCCGATGATAAAATCCCGCTTCCCCCGCGAAATAAACAGCCGGATATGGTTCTTGCAGGGCAGGCAGATCTTGGTATGCGAAAAACTACCAGAGAAGCCGGAGACAGGGTGTCCCCGGGTTCCGGAAAAAGACCGAAGGAGACAGAACGGGATGTCTCTGTTGGGTCAGGACAAAGACCAAAGGAAACGGAGCGAGAGGTCACGGTAGGGTCCGGGCAAAGACCCAAAGATTCAGATGGTGCCGTGGCGGTAAAATCAGGACAGAGACCAAATGATGCGGATGGAAATGTATCAGTTGGATCAGGACAGAGACCAAATGATGCGGACGGCGCCGTTGCGGTCAGGCCCTGGCAGAAACCTAAGGATGGTGTCGGTTCGGTCCGTATCGGAACCGGACAAAGACCCAAAGAGATTGGAAGTATTGTGCGTATCAGCTCCGGACAGAAACCGAAGGAGCCCGGAAATGTGATTCGGATTTCGCAGAAACAACAGACAAAGGAAACACTAAGTCCTGTCCGTACAGCACAGAAACAGACAAAAGTGAAGGAAGAGAAAATAAGCGGAACCGCCCGCGGCATGAAATGGATGTAAGGAGGTATAATATTATATGGTAAAGCAGATTAAAGACCCGGTTCACGGCTATATTGAAGTCCCCGATGCCTTAATCCCGCTTCTTGATTCCACCCTCGTTCAGCGCCTGCATGCAATCCGTCAGCTCGGGTTTGCCTACCTTGTCTATCCCGGCGCAAACCACACCCGGTTTGAGCACTCGCTCGGGACGATGGCTCTCGCAGACAGGGTCTGCCGCGAACTTGAACTGCCCGAAGACGAGCGGCTGCTGGTTACCGCATCAGCCCTTATCCATGACATCGGGCACGGCCCGTTCTCTCACTCAAGCGAACGGCTGGCAGGAGAGTTTTTCCCGTTTTCGCATGATAATATTCTGCCGTACGCTGATGAACTGCAGCCGTACTTTGATGAGCTCGGCGCGAATGTAAAAGAAGCTGCGGGAATTATCAGCGGAACACACCGTCTTGCATCGATTATCCACGGTGACCTGGACGTGGACCGGATGGACTACCTTATGCGAGATGCACATTATACAGGGGTCCCCTACGGAGTGCTTGATGCAAACCGCCTGATACAGTCCATTTCAATGGAGGCTTCAAACGGCTTCTTCCTGAAAGAAGAGGGGCTCTCCGCGGCGGAATCCCTGTTGATTGCCAGAACACTGATGGGGCCTTCCGTGTATTATCACCACGTAAGCAGGATAGCAGAAGAGATGTTTCTTCTGGCAGGAAGGCATGCCCTCACCGCAGAAAACATTCAGCAGTTTCTCCGTATGGATGATGCGGAGGCAACGCAGTTTCTCGCAGCCTCGGATTCACGCTGTGCACAGGACCTGGTGTCGCGCATCAGAACAAGGACACTCTATAAACGTGCTGTCTATGTCGGGCGAAGTCAGGTTAACCAGCAGAAAGCCGCAGAACTTTCATCCGCGGAAAAGGAGCGGCTGAGGGTAGAGATTGCATCAGATGCCGGTGTCGGTGAAGAGTATGTAATTCTTGATATTCCCCCGGTGCGGCGTGAAATGCACATGCAGATTAAGGTGAAAAGTCTGCATGACTTTGTTCCGTTCGAGGAGATTGTGCCGCTTCTCGGTCTGATGAACCGGACACGTGCGGAGCAGTGGCGGCTTGGCGTCTACACCGCACCTGAATACTCAGAGCGTGTCTCTGAAGCGGCAGTACGTGTTCTTGGCATCAGAAAACCGACAAAGCAGCACAGACTTTTTGATACCGGAAGCTGAGACGACAGTCCGACGGGTATGTAAGCCTCCCAATGTTATTTCCAAATCTTTATATGCTGTACCAACCAATATATTAGAGCACTAAGGTGCAGAGGACTCGTGGTCTAGTTGGCTATGACGTCGCCTTGACATGGCGGAGGTCCTGAGTTCGAGTCTCAGCGGGTCCACTCAGTTTTTTTGTTTTTTTAGAATTTGCGGGGATAAATAATGCAGAACAAAGCACTTGTTGTCATTGATCTTCAGAATGACATTACAAAGAACTATAAGGAAATTATCGATCATGTTAATGCCCTCATCGACCGGGCAGAAAAACAGGGGCTTTACATCATTTATATCCGGCACGAAAACATTACTGCCGGCACCAGAACATTCAAACCCGGAACAAAAGGTGCCGAACTGGTCCCGGAACTGCATGTTGTATCCGATCATATCTTTGTAAAAACAAAAAGCAATGCTTTGACCAGTGCCGAATTCTCCGCATTCATTTCAAAAAACGAGATTACAGAGTTTTATGTCTGCGGTGCGGATGCAACGGCCTGTGTGAAATCGACCTGTTACAACATGAGCAAAACAGGATACAAAGTGACGGTTCTCCCCGACTGTGTCACCAGCTACGACAAAAAGAAAATCCCGGAAATGCTGGCATATTATGAAAAGAAAGGGTGCAGTCTGAAAACATCTGAAGAAGTCATTTCCGGGATTTAGATTAGAAGCTTCAGAATAAACAGAGAAGAAGACAAAACAGAACAGTTCCAAAATAAAGAAAAAAATATGATTTTTACCGTGCCGCTTAGAGCTGCACGAACTTCGCGGAGGTGATGCCGTCGCTTTTTTCGACCTGCTTCATAACCTCCGGGGATACAATCGAATCGACGGATAAAATCATCAGGGAATCGGTGCCGACGTTTGCGCCGCCAACCTGCATGCTTGAGATATTGATATTGTTTTTACCAAGGATCGTCCCGATCATTCCGATGATTCCCGGGCGGTTTATGTGGTCTGCAAGGATAACATTTCCTGACGGGACAAGGTCTGTCTTGTACTTTCCGATGGATACAATGCGTGCACCGCTTTCCTTCGAGACAATACCGGAGATGGTGGTCTTTCCGGCTGATGCAGTCACGGTAAGAGATACGAGGGACTTGTACTCTCCGGCCTCTCCGGAGGTCTTTTCAACGATATTCATGCCGCGGCCTTTTGCAATGAACTCTGCATTGACGATGTTAACCTGCTCATGGAGTGCACGTGACAGAAGACCTTTGACGCCGAGACGGGTTACATACTTTAAGTTCTGCTTCAACTCCGCTACCTCACCCAGATAGGCGAACTCTGCCTCGGTAATCGGGGAATCCGCAGTCTGTGCCGCAAGAAGGCCCATCTTTTCGGAAAGTTCTGCGTATGCATCAACTTTTCCACGCAGCTCAGGTGCGACAAGCGGTGCATTTACAGCACTTCTTGCAGAACCGCCTTTCAGCACATCAATACACTGGTGTGCAACAGAGATTGCGACATTTTTCTGTGCCTCAACGGTGGATGCTCCAAGGTGCGGGGTAACAATTACGTTGTCAAGTGTTAACAGCGGGGAGTCTGTCGGCGGCTCGGTCTCAAAAACATCAAGTGCGGCCCCTGCAACCTTTCCT
Source organism: Methanocorpusculum sp. (assembly GCA_030539655.1). Classification (GTDB taxonomy): domain Archaea; phylum Halobacteriota; class Methanomicrobia; order Methanomicrobiales; family Methanocorpusculaceae; genus Methanocorpusculum. Next base: position 764 of record JAUNXT010000004.1, on the reverse strand, counting down.
GCAACAAGTGCGTCGTAGAGGGCTTTTTCATCGATGATGCCTCCTCTTGCACAGTTGATAAGGCGCACACCGTCTTTCATTGTCTTGATAGATTCTGTGTTCACCATATGAGTGGTTGAGGGGATGAGAGGGGTGTGGACAGTGATAACATCTGCTTTGGTGAAGAGCTCTGCAACACTCATCATCTCTACCCCCATGGCAGCTCCGACTTCCTTTGGAATGAACGGGTCGTATGCGATTACGGTCATCGCAAGGGCCTGTGCACGCTTTGCAACCTCACGGCCGATTCTGCCGAATCCGACAACACCGAGGACTTTTCCGTTCATTTCATTGCCCATGAACTTTGAACGCTTCCACTCGCCCTTCTTTAAAGAGGCAGTGGCCTGCGGGATATTGCGGGCGAGAGCCATCATCATTCCAATGGTGTGCTCGGTTGCGGCAAGGGTGTTTCCTTCCGGGGCATTGGAGACGATGATGCCTTTCTTTGTTGCAGCATCAGTATCGATGTTATCCACACCAACACCGGCACGGCCGATGTATTTCATTTTGTCTGCGGCTTCTATGATGCGGGCTGTTACTTGTGTTCCGGAACGGACGATTAATGCATCATAGTCTCCGATAATCTTTACGAGTTCATCTTCTGAAAGATCGGTTTTTTCATCCACTTCGCAGAAGTCTTTGAGGATAGCGACTCCTTCTGCTGCGAGCGGGTCTGAAACAAGTACTTTGAAGCTCACGATAATCTGTATATTATTTGCTGTTCT
>JAUNXT010000025.1:16342-17785 GCA_030539655.1 Methanocorpusculum sp. | reverse complement strand
CTGTCAACGCAAACATCATCGGAAAAAAAGTCTTCGCACTGGCTGTTCGTGCAGGTATTCTCAATGAAAAAGACTGTGTGGAGATTGAAGGAATCCCACACGCACAAATATACCGGATATAACATGACAAATTTAACATCAGGATTCTGCCCGCGGTGCGGAGCGCCCACTGAAGATGGAGGTCTCTGCGGAAAATGCAAAGCGAAGGACCTCATCTGGGCCGAGATACCGGAACGGCTTGAATGTACCATCTGTCCCACCTGCGGTTCAGTAAAGACCTCGGGGATGTGGGCAGACTCTGCAGTGGAACGAGACACAATCGCCTACGCAATCGCAAAATCAGCAATCAAAATACACAAGGACGTAACAGATGTCCAGACCTCAATACACATACGGGAAGCGAGCAGCAACAGAAGTTTCATTGAGGTCATGGTTCTTGGAAACCTCTACGGGATTTCCGTTGAACGGTCCGCAAAAATAAAATTTGTCTGGATTCACGAACAGTGCGACAGGTGTAGCAGAATAGCCGGAAGCTACTACGAAGGCGTTATTCAGGTGCGTGCTGCAGGGAGGCTCCCGACCGCCTTCGAAAAGACCAGATGCGCAAAAATCGCATATCAGCTCGAAGACCAGATGCAGAATGCCGGAGACCGTCTCGCCTTCGTATCGGATATTGAAGAGATTGACGGGGGAATCGATATTACATTCAGTACGCAGGCGATAGGAAATCTGATTGCCCGCGACATAACAGGAGCTCTTGGCGGAAGTTATACCACACACCCGAAACTCATCGGAGAGAAAAACGGCACACGTCTGTACCGTGTCACCTACTCACTGCGGCTTCCGCGTTTTGCACGCGGGGATGTAATTTTTCGTGACAAAACATGGTGCAAAATCCTGAGACAGACCAAAGACACACTATTTGTTCAGGATTTAACGACCGGTCTTACCCGTTCCTTCAGGGAAGACGATGAAGACCCGCTCCTTGGAAACGTAAACAATGCAGAAACTGCAGAGGTCATCTACCAAGATGCAGGGATCTTAGGAATTCTGGACCCTGCAGACGGAAGTGTTCATGAAATCCCCGACAGACAGTGGATGAATGCAATCCCCGGAGACTCGGTCTTGTTCCTCCGCGGAAAGGAGACTCTTACTGCCGTTGCAAAGAAAGAACCCGAAGACTCTTCTGAACTTCCGGATGAACACATCTCTCCAGAAACATAAACCGATGAACGCACGGGAAGTCCCTAAAACCGAGTTGAAATCTGCAATTGCCGCACCATGGGCGGACCCCTCACGAAAGGCATACGTAACCGGGGATACTGCCTATATTCCGGTCCGTGCAGGAGAGGAGTTCGATACAGTCCTGCCGGAACGTGTACCATACACCGGACGCGGGTATCAGAAGATGGGAGATACTCTGCTCTTCCACGGAAAAGAACC
>JAUNXT010000025.1:6792-16242 GCA_030539655.1 Methanocorpusculum sp. | reverse complement strand
GGTGCGCGCGTTCATGCCATGGAGATAAATCCGGAGTCATTTTCCTACCTGACGCGAAACATTGCGGCAAACGGACTGGGACAATTTGTGACCGCGGAAAACGGAGACTGCAGAGACCTTTTGAAGGGGACTTATGACCGGATTCTCATGGGACACTTCGATTCGCCGGATTTTCTGCCTGATGCCCTGCAGCACAGCACCTCCGGAACAACCCTTCATGTCCATGGATTGGGCGACCGTGAGGCTGATATCGAGGCGGCGCTCGTATCCGCAGGTTTTAGGTTTAGAATAACCAAACATAAGGTAAAGAAGTACGCGGCGCATACAATGCACTGTGTATGGGATGTGACTCTCTCATGAAACCCCTCGAAAACAAACGGATTGTGCTTGCAGTAACCGGAAGCATTGCAGCAGTGGATACGGTCCGTCTGGCGCATGAACTAAGACGCAGAGGGGCAGAGGTCATACCGGTTATGAGTGAGGCAGCCTGCAGGATTATCAGCCCGGATGCTCTGACCTATGCCTGCAAAACCCCCTGCATCACTAAAATATCCGGAATGGTGGAACACGTGCTCTACTGCGGTGAAGGAGGAACGGCAGACCTTCTCTTAATTGCTCCCTCGACTGCAAACACCATCTCCAAAATTGCAGCAGGCATTGATGATACGCCGGTTACCACCTTTGCAACAACCGCAATCGGCCGCGGCATGCCCGTTGTTTTAGCGCCCGCGATGCATGAGTCGATGTACCGCCACCCGGCCGTGAAGAGAAACCTTGAGACGCTGAAAAGCTTCGGAATTGCGGTTGTTCACCCGAAGATGGAGGAGGAAAAGGCAAAGATTGCCGACATCGAAACCATCTGCCTTTATGCCGAACGTGCTCTTGCACCGCAGAGCCTTGCCGGAAAACGGGTTCTTATCTCCAGCGGTGCGTGCCGGGAAAAAGTTGACAGCGTGCGGATCCTTACAACCCGCTCAAGCGGCGTGATGGGGAGAGAACTCGCTCTTGAAGCATTCCGGCGCGGAGCAGAGGTGACTGTTGTATCCAACACCTCCTTATACGGTAATGTGCCGTGTGTTAAAAATATCCCGGCAGTCTCCGCCGCAGATATGGCAGAAGCTGTGCTTTCTGAAGCGGAAAACACGGATATTTATGTCAGTGCTGCAGCAATCTCGGACTTTGTGCCCGAAGCATCTGCAGAAAAGATACACTCGGGAAAAACAGTCACGCTGACGCTCAATCCCGCACCGAAACTGATTACTCGTCTTTGCGGGCGCGGGATTACGGTCATCGGATTTAAAATCGGTGAGGATGCAGAGACCGCGGCGCAAAAACTTCTGCGGGAGACAGATATTGCCGCAGTTTTCGCAAACCATCCGGAGACGATGGGGTCTTCTGCGGGGGCATACCGGATATATACAAGAGATGGGCGCGTCACTGAAGCGTCCGGGGATAAAAAAGAGGTAGCAGGTAAACTATGGGACGCTGTGTTGTAGCATTTGCCCCGGGGCATATATCCGGTTTTTTTAAGCGCGTAGACGGAAACTCCCTTTCGGACACAGGCAGTCTTGGTGCGGGAATCGTCATCGGGAAAGGGGTTAAGGTTGCCATGTACCCTGCGGGAAAAACCGCTATTTCGGTGAAAGGGAATGTAACAGACACTGCATTCCTCACCGATGCAGTGGAAGCCCTCGGCATCACCGCAGAGGTGTTTGCGGAGGCTGAACTTCCGATTGGCGCGGGATTTGGCATGAGTGCTGCAGGCCTTCTTGCAGCGGCAACCGCGGCAAACCGTCTTTTCGACCTCGGGATGAGCGACAGGGATATTGTGTCATTTGCCCATTCATTCGAAGTGGAGCATGGAACAGGTCTCGGCGACGCCGCGGCCTCTGCTGCCGGCGGGATTGATATCCGCACAGCCCCGGGAGCCGGTGGTGTTTCAAAACGGCTCAATTCCGATGAGACAATCTATGCGGTATCTTTAGGAGAGCTTGCAACCCCCGGGATTATCCGTTCTCCTAAGATTATGCAGCAGGTACATGACGCATACCCTGAAAAAACGCCGGAGAGTCTTGAAGAACTCTTTTCCGCATCGCGTTCCTTCGCGGAAAAAAGCGGACTTGTCACGGAAAAGGTGCGCATGCTGTTAGACGCCTGTGATGCGGAGCAGATTCCCGCATCCATGACGATGCTCGGCGAAGGCGTGTTTGCCGCAGGAAGCCGCGCCCCTGCAGTGCTGTCCGCGTTCGGGAAGGTCTACTCGTTTCCCGTAAGCAGAACTGGACCTGTTATTCTGGAGGATTCCTATGTCTGATATCCCAAAAAGCCATCCAAGATATGCATCGTTAGTCACCCGTGAACAGCTTGTTGCCGCAGCACATGCAGGTGTTGTCTCCTACGAGGGGCTGACCTCTCACGGGCGGGGCGAGGCCTTTGACTACCTTCTGGGTGAAAAAACCTCCCCCTCGGCCCTTTCCGCGGAAAAACTCGCGGCAGCGGTTCTTCTTGCGGCAAAGCATCCTGTTTTATCCATCAACGGGAATACCGCAGCACTTGCCGCGGCAGAGATTGCAGACCTGCAGAAAGCATCAGGAGCAGAGGTTGAGGTAAACCTCTTCCACCGGACAGAGGAGCGGGTAAAACTGGTTGAGTCGGTTTTGGAAAAGGCAGGCTGCAGACTCAACAAGGGAAAGACAGAACGCTGCGTTCCGCTTCCGCATGACCGCGGTCTCTGTGACCCCGAAGGTATCGGTTCTGCGGATGTGGTCTTAGTCCCGCTTGAAGACGGTGACCGGTGCGAGGCGCTTGTATCCATGGGGAAGATTGTTATCACTATCGATTTAAACCCGATTGACCGGACATCAAAAACCGCATCCCTCCCAATTGTTGACGAGGTCAGGCGCGCACTCCCGAACATCGCCGCTGAATGCAGAAGACTTCTTGCAGAACAAAAACCCGTACTGATGCCTGAAATCGACAGCAGGGCAATCCTGAAAGCGGCGGTTTCCGACATGGAGGCATTCCTTGAACACGCTCTGGATTGAAAAGTACCGCCCGAAGTCGTTTGAGGAGCTTTTAGGGCAGGAAGCCGCGGCAAATGTCCTGAAATCCTGTGCCGAGGCTCAGAATCTTCCCCACCTTATGGTTATCGGAAAAAGCGGGACCGGAAAGTCTTCGGCTCTTGAGATTTTTTCGAGGCAGTTTTATGCGGAGGCTTCCTCGGAGAACACCGCAGTCATTCCGGTAAGTGTAATGTTTTCCCAGGGGCACGCCTATCTCGAAGGGTGTGAACGTTTCTCCCACCTCTATGACAAAACCAAGTCGGTTCTGGCAAATTTTAAGTACATCGTAAAGTGGTATGCTTCCTTAAAGCCCCTTTCAGCACCGTTTAGACTGGTTATCTTCGACGGGGCGGAAAACCTCCCCAAAGATGCACAGGCGGCCCTTCGCCGAATCATGGAGCGGTACAGCACAACCTGCAGATTTATCTTTGTAACCGCTTCTGCTGCATCGCTCATAGACCCAATCCGATCCCGCTGTGTTCCGCTGTATTTCCTTCCGGTAAGCTATCCGCTCATAAAAGACCATCTCGAGCACATTCTGCAGTCGGAAGGGATGACTGATGCCGTTTCATCAGATTTTCTGGATATGATTTCCATGGGGGCAAAAGGAGACCTCAGACGTGCTGTGATGTATCTTGAGCTTGCAGCGTGCTATGGTGTTTCAGACCCGCTGGAGTTTATGAAAAGTGAGACCTCCGCATACTCATCTGCCGCCTCCCGTGCGGCGGTCGCAGGAGATGTAAAAGCGGTGCAGAGTGCCTTAGAGACGCTGATGGTAAGCTACGGTATGACCGCAGGTGAGGTGCTCATACTTTTCAGAAAGGCCATCCGTGACTATTTTACACCAGATGCAGCACTCGTGTTTGCGGCAGCTGATACCGCAGTTCGCGAGGGGCAGAATGAGTATCTGCAGATGAATGTGTTCGCGGCAGAGCTTTGCGCCGTGTATGCAAAAAAGTAAAGGGTATCTGTAATCAGTTACACGAAGAGCTCCCCGATTTTTATATAATGCCCGTTTACCAGTTCAACCGCGGGCATCTCACGCTTTCCCTCGGGTTTTGCTGAAACCATGCAGAGAGCTCCCTTTCCGCATGCTACAACAACTCCTTCCTTTTTCAAAACAGCGCAGACCTCTCCGGGACGTCCCGCGTATCCTTCAATTACCTTTGTCCGGTACACCTTGACAAGTTTTCCGTCCGGAAGATGCGTAACTGCCCCTGGAACCGGAGATAAACCGCGGACGCGGTTGTGAACCTGCTGTACGGAAAGAGTCCAGTCGATGAAACACTCATCCTTTGAAATGGACGGGGCAAAGGTTGCCTTTGATGCCTCCTGCGGAATGCGGGGAGCAGTCCCTGCCTCAAGTTCATCGAGTGCCTCGCACAACGCCTCAGCTCCCAGTACCGAGAGCCTGTCATGCAGCTCTCCGAAGGTTTCATCAGGACCTACCGGAATCTCACGGGTTAAAATGATGTCTCCTGCATCAAGCGCCTCTGAAATATACATAATGGTAACCCCTGCAGTCTCATCGCCGTTTAACACCGAATACTGCATGGGAGAGGCTCCCCGGTACTTTGGAAGCACCGAGCCGTGGACATTGATTGCCGCAATCCGCGGGAGGTCAATGATGCGCTTTGGAACCAGCATCCCGTATGCGACAACAGCTATGACATCCGGACTGAGTGCTGCAAGCGCCTCAAAGACCGCATCGTCTTTTAAGGACTCAGGCTGATAGATCGGGATGTTGTGCTCAAGTGCAAACTGCTTTACCGGGGAAAATTCGATTTTGTTTCCGCGGCGGTTCGGCTTGTCGGCACGGGTTACAACACCTGCAATCTCATGCTTTTCAGAGACCGCTTTAAGCGGAAGAACAGCATACTCCGGTGTTCCCATAAATAAAATCCTCATGCCGTTTCCTCCTTCTTTTCCGTCTCCTTCTTTTCCTGCCCTTCCGCCAGCTGGTCAAGCTGCCGCTGGACAAGCCGGCGTGAGACCGGGCTTAAGCGGTCGACAAAGAGAGTCCCTTCCAGATGGTCATACTCGTGCTGAAAAACGCGGGCAGGAAAGTCCTTTAAATCCTCTTCAACACGTGCACCAGTCTCATCGGTGTAGGAGACCTTAATTCTCCGGGGTCTTCTGACTTTTTTATGAACTCCCGGGATGGAAAGACAGCCCTCTTCCATCTCGCTCATCGATGAACCGGATTCGAGAATTTCCGGGTTTATAACATACCGCAGCTTATCTCCCGGGTGCATCACAAAGAAACGCTGACTGATGCCCACCTGCGGAGCGGCAAGCCCCACTCCGTGATACTGTGAAAGCATCGGAACCATCTCCTTAAGCGTTGAGAGAAGCTCCGGGGTCACTTCCGCAACAGGATCTGCTTTTTTCCCCAGGACTTCCGCACCGTAGGTCTGAATTTTCATAACTGCTTATAATTTGGTATTCTTCTCTTATGAAATGAACGCATGAGAGAAATCATGGAGGATGGTTTGTCAGGAGGTTACAAAATCCGTATGGACATTCCGCAAACAAAGATATGAAACCCGAAGAGAGGCAGGTACCTGCCGCAAAAGGCAGGATTGTTTCACATCACAGTTATAACAGACACCATGTTACAACTGTGATTAATGCCGCAGCCAGAAGGAACAGGCCAAAGAGCTGAAGGAGGTGAGAGACGATTCCCGACACCTCGGAGGTGAGCTGGATAATCTTTCCGGGGCCAAAGACCTGCACGTTTTCGCAGTCTCCGGATGCAGCGCCGACTTTTGCAGGGGAGAGGTCCGCTGCCGCGTCACGAACCGACTGAAGGACAAAGGGCAGGATTTTTTCCGCGGGGACTGCCATTCCTACCGGATTTCTGCCGGAGATGGTGTTTACGATGTGGGAGTCGGTGGTCATTATCTCACACTCGTCAAAGCCCTCCTTCAGCACAGCATTGCGCAGAATGTCGCGGACACCGCCATTTACATTGTTTCCGTCGAATAAGACATACGCGGTCTTTTTGCCCCCAGCCTCTGTTACAAGCGAGACAAGACCTGTATCGCCGAATCCCTCTTTTCTTCCGAACGGAAGCTTTGTGTGTGCAGCACCTGCCGAAAGCGGATACATCTCTGCAGACCGCATGGACTCTATTGCATCGGTTGCCCCTTTGATGTATTCGTTTCCGGTCTGAGATGAAGGATAGGTAATCTTATCCTCTTTTACCATACAGTTGTGACCGTCGGCAAAACCGACCTGCTCATACCAGCGCTTTGCTTCTCCGATGATGATTCTCCCGATGGAGTAGTCCATATCCTCGGTCATTTCAGGTGAGCGGGTTGCAATCATCAGAAGCGAATTTCCAAGCCGCTGGGAGAGGATGGAGACCGAGCCGCAGACAGAACGGACCGGAGCACTTGCAGACGGCTGATAGAACTCCGGATTTTTCTCAGCCTCTTTTTTGCTTTTCCGGATGGCGTCTGCAATCTTTTCGGTCTCGTTGTTTGAAATCAGATTCAGGTCGTGGGAGGCGCAGCCGTGGGATACAAAGAGCAGTGCCTCATCCCTGAATTCCTCGAAGAGAATATTCGGGAAGTTGCTTCCGCCTATATCTGAGAGAGGGCCCGGGTGAAGGTTCGGGACCACGAACCAGATGTCCTGTTTTCCTTCGCGGCGGAAGAAGAAGGTGGTTTCCGGAACGACTGCGGGTTCACTGATTTTTTTCAGATACTGTTCCATCTGGTCCGCGCCCCCGCTACCGGTCCCTGTGATGTGGCTGATGTAGATATTTACAAACTGCATCGCAATAAGACCGGAGCCGCGTTTTAACGGTTTGTCAAACACTCTGAGGAAGAGGACTGCGGCAAGCGCAAACGCAACGTCTGCTATCAATGCGGGAATCAGATATTGCGGGCCTGCGATGAAGAAGACTGCTGCGAGCTGAAGCACTGCAGGGAGCAGCGCTGCAGGGAGGATTTTTCCGGTGCGGTAGTCCACTACTGCAGTAAGGATGGTGATGGTCAGCGCAAGCGTAAAGCCTGATGCCAGGATGTATGAGAAGATGATACCGAATACCGGGATGAAGGCGAATAAGAGAAAGAGGAGGGAGAGAACGGTGTTTGCAAGCGCCAGAAGTCCCGCACGGTTCCAGGTAAGTTTCTGGAAACAGCGGCAGGTGAGCGGAAGCGTCAGAAGAATTACCACAATCTGCGGGACGGAAATTGCTATCCCGAGACCTGACGGTACAGCCGCAGAGAGGTATGCGATGAGTTCGATGAGAGCACCCGCTGCAGCGACAATTATGAGCGAAACCCACCACGAAGGTGCCTTGAAAGCATACTTTGTAAGGCTTTCAAGCTGTAATGCCCGCATTTTTATTTTCATGGAATGTTCCTGTATCCGGGTCTGCAAAGATACGGTACGACCTGCATCTGCGATGCGATATGCCGTAAGCTTCGTCAGCAGATTCTGCTATTGTATGTATATATTCGCTGAATACCGATAAAAGGGTTTGGAATTCCCGCGGAATAATAGTAAACCAGCTTATTTCAGTATAATCATGCCCTCACGTATCAGGTAGTTTATAATATCCGCGAATTCCCGAAGAGCAATCTCCTCCTCACAGGTATCTTCGCCATCTTTCTGATACGGGGCCTTGCGACCCGAATCAGCTACCGCATAATGCGGATTTATCTTTTCATGAATACTGTGCAGGTAAACAAAGACAGGGTTTGGCTCATCTCCGCCAAGCCTCGCAAATTCTTTCTCACAGACACGACGGATAAATTCAGTTCTGGTGCATTTTACCTGCTCAGAGAATCTGTCAAGATTGTCGAGAAACTTCCGGTCAACTCTGACGTTGAGTTGAGCATCTTTTTTTTCTGCTGTTTTTTTGTTCATTGTTTATACTATGCTACCAGAAACAAACATATATTAATGCAAATCAATGTATATCAATGAATATCTTTTTGAGAGTTCATGTGAAATATTTTATACCGGGAAAAAAAGAGGAGGTGATTTACGGATGTTCAGCTCTTCACAGCTGAACGGTTTTATTCTGCACGTCAGACCCTGATATCCCAACCTGACGGGCTGTTCTGCCGGTCAAACCTCTTCCTTTTCCTCCCGGCTCTTTTTATCGTCGTCATCATCTTTTGTGCTTTTTTCTTCCGCGCAGTAGGGAACTTTCTCATCCGCAACAGCAGCCGCTGCTCCGACTGCAGCTTTTTTTGCCACAGGACGTCCACGTGAACCAGGACGGGTTTTTGGCCTTCCGGAATGGTTGTCTGCCAATTCATGGTTTGCAAGGAGGAACTCTGCCAGATTTACTGTAATCTGCAGTTTCAGCTCTTCGAGTTCTGTTCTAAGCTGCCGGATGTTTTCGGTGTTCGCCTCCGTTTCGGCCTCCAGTTTCCGAAGACTGCGGATTTCCCACGATTGTTTTCCGCTTTTCTCTTCGAGGGAGGAGATGCGTTTTCCAAGAGCGGAAGACTGCAGGTTTACTATGCGGGTGTAGGCTTTTTTCAGCTCATCGGTGGATTCTGCACGCCGGATTAACTCGAGGATGGTCTGCTGCGGACTTGCCTGGCGCAGTTCGTTCTGCTTTTCCATAACATAGTTGATGGTTTCTTCTCTGAGACGAAGAGTGACCCTGGGGAGTTCTCCAATCTTCGCCGTTTTTTTAGATTTCTTTTCCGAACTTAAAGTTGTTTTCATAGTATGATTCCTCATTAAATGATTGAAATTTGTTCATTTTGCTCAACTCTTATATCATAAACAGAATATCTTTTTTCTTTTTTGTATCACCCTGAATCAGGTTTGTTTTTTTTATGATTATAATTAGCATAGATTTTCAGGCGGTGTTTTCCGGCAGAAAGAGGGCTCCGAATTTATTAGACACGTGTAAAGAACTGTAAAAAAACAACGGTGTTTATCATATATGGTGAGTAACATACTATACAACACCTGACAAGCGTTTCCTCTTTTTCGGAAACACGCTGTCACAGGGAGAGTAAAATGACTTATCATAAAAAAACCGAACTGAAACGTGCGGCTGCCGGTTTAGCGGTGCTGCTGCTTGCGGCGTTTGCACTTACGGGTGCCGCTGCGGCTGCGGATGATGTGACCTCCAACCCGCTTACCGGAGGGGCATTCTATGCATTCTATTATGAAAATGTTGAAGGGTTCGATGGGGTATACAAGTATCTTGACAATGTAATCGATATGACGAACAGCAAAGTCCTTGAACCATCGTCATCACGCCCGGAAGGACAGTACGCGAGCACAACAACAACGGATGGATTTATCCTCAAGAAACTTGACGCGGATGTGTCAATGTATGTATACTCTGATGACAAAACAAAGATAATATCATCAGCTATCGGCAGCACAGTCCCCCGTGGTTCCA
>JAUNXT010000025.1:0-6692 GCA_030539655.1 Methanocorpusculum sp. | reverse complement strand
GTCTTTGCCTACTTTGTCCCTCTTGATATGACAGGATATTTTGCAACCTACACCCCTGATTCATACCTGAACGGAACGCCGTTCCACTTCACCATCTCATCCTCAACCGTCTCATTAACCGCGGAACCAGCGACGGTTCAGACAGGTAAAGAATTCACAATTACTGTCTCCGGAAAACCAAACGAGGAGTTCTATCTCAAACCGAATGATGATAAATACACGGTAAAACCCGGACAGGAGCACTTTAATTATGATACAAAGATTGTCACCATCGGCCAGAACGGCAGCACGAGACTTGCCCTGACTGCAGAATCACACGGCATCTTTACTCTTCAGCTTTGCAGTGCGGACAGAAAAACAGTGGAAGATGACTGTGAGATTGAGATTACCCGGACAACACTTACTGCTGCAACTGAAAAAGAGTCATACTTTATGGGAACTGATGTAACACTCCGCGGAACAAACGAGTCCGCAATTTATCCCCTGTACTACTACATTGAAGGAACGAACATCAGTTTCCGACAGATTCCCTCTGAATCACTGAAAGAGACAAAAACCGGAAAAGAATGGGAAACTACCATTAAAGGAAGTTATTTCAGCGGATTAAAACTTGACACCGCGGCATATACCGTGTATGTATCCTCTGTCGGGCCGAAGTATGAGAAGAAAGAGATTACCGGCACGAATGCAGTTGCTGCTGCAACGACGGTACGGCTGATAAAACCACAGATTACGATTACTTCAGCCCCTTCCATTGTCATTCAGGATGAGAACCTGGTGGTAAAAGGAGTGGCAGAAACCGCATCACAGGTCATGTACTACATCTTTGGCAACAACAAACACCACACCGGATATGCGGAGGTAGGACGGAACGGGAACTTTGTTATCGACAAAACTCTCTCCAAAGATGAGTTTGACACGGGACAGTACTTCATGGTAATTCAGCATCCGATGTATGATACGTTCTTTAATGTTGCTGCAGGAAAATCCGACGGAGAGGATGTGGTTGCCCTGAATACAACCGGAGATGCAGTGGGTTCTGATGGAATGGTTACATCCGGGTCGCAGATTCTCTTCTCGCTGAACGAACGGCAGTCCGCAAACGCAGCACAGGCTCTCTGCGATGCAATTGACTCCGAAAACATTGATGATATTTACGTGAAGTGCTCCTTCATCCTGAATTCAGATGCAGTAACTGTGGACCCGATTCCGTCCAGGATAACCAAAGGGATGCCGTTTACTGTGTCCGGTACTGCCGCAAGAGTTGACGGTACGTCCATTACCGTGGAAGTTCTCTCAACTGTATTTAGTCCTGAGTCGAAGTACTCAGCAACATCCGCGTCATTTGTTACTATGATAACCTACCCCGGTGCAGACGGAAAGTGGGCTGTTACTTTTGATACGTCAGGACTGAACCCGGACACCTACAACATCAGTGTCAGCGCAAACGCAGCTAAAGTTCATCAGGCAGAGATTCGTGTCGTAAACGAGACAATATCACCCACACCGCAGGAGACCCCTGCAGCCCCCGCAACCGCAACCCTGACACCGACACAAACTACTAAAACACCCGGATTCGGTGCTGCAGTTCTTCTTGCCGGACTTGGAGCTGCAGCACTGGTTCTCTCCGGACGGAGAGTCTGAAGAGGTACCATCTCATGAGAAAGAGACTCTGTCTTTCTGTTATCTGTATAGCCCTCCTTCTTGTCACCGCCTTGTTTACCGGGTGTGCTGCGGCAAAGGAGGAGGTCATCTACGCAAACCTTGATGCCTCGGGAAATGTTGAAGGAGTGTATGCGGTCAACATCTTTGATGTGCCGGAAAAGACCGTTATTGTTGAGCACGGGATGTATACGGATGTTAAGAATCTGGTATCCCGTGAGGAGGTTGTAAAGACCGGAGATGATTCGTATACGGTTGAGTTCGGCCCCGGAAAGCTGTATCTTCAGGGAAATTTGGCTAATAAGGCCCTTCCCTGGAAGTTTGATATCACGTATGAATTAAACGGGATGCCGGTTTCCCCGGAGGAGGCTGCAGGAAGCGCAGGGCATGTGACTGTTCACATCAGAATTTCTGAAAATCCGGACGGGGATGCATTCTTCTACAAGAATTATGCGCTGAACGCCACGGTTTTGTTCGATACAAACACGTGTTCCAATATCGCGGCGGACGGGGCGACAATTGCAAACAACGGAGCAAAGAAGCAGCTGACGTATACGATTCTCCCAAACAGGGTGTCAGACCTGGTAATTGAGCTGGATACTGTTCTTTTCAGTATGGATGAGATCAGTATCAACGGGGTGCGGCTTTCGATGGATATCGATACGGATTCGGTGGATATGAGTCAGATTGATGATTTAAAGGATGCGCTGCGGGATCTGACGAATGCATCTGATGAGCTGAGTGTCGGGACAACGCAGCTGTACAACGGGGTTCAGGGTCTTCCTGCTGCGGCGGCACAGATGAAAACCGCGGCTGATACAGTGAATTCATATCTGCAGCAAAGCGGCGCATCTCCGGAAATTATTTCAGTTATGGCTGGTCTTATAAATGGACTCACAACCCTGGACGCCAGCACTCCCGCCCTTGTCTCCGGCGCACGGTCCCTGATGTCAGGAGCTATCGAAATCTCCAACGGACTGAACAAGCTCCGGACCGAGACGCTGGACATTGATACGAAGATAACCGACAAGATAAATGAGGTGCTTGACCCGATAAGCATCAGCGGAGACACACTGCAGTCGTTTACCTCAAAGAAGAACACCAATGTCGAGCGGGTGCAGTTTGTGATGCGTACCGATGCTGTCAAGGTCCCGGAGCCGGAGGCACCCCCTGCTGAGCCGGAGAAGGAGATGAACATCTTTGAGAGGGTCCTTGCTCTCTTCGGGATTCATCTCTGAATGTTCCAACTCTCTTTTTTTCCTTTTGGCATCCGCTCTCTTTCGATGTTCAATCCGAACAGTTATTTTATGGTATAACCAATAGAATTACAGCAATGTCTGATTTTCGTGTTATTCTCGAAGCAGCATGGATTGTCCGCGATGTCGCGTCAGCTGCGGATGCAGTAGGCATCGCCGTCAGCGAATGCGGGAAGAGGCTTCACCCGTCCGCCAGGTTTGTGGATGTGGATGTGTTAAACAGCCCCTGCCCTCACTGCGGGCGCGAGATTACAACCGCAACTGTCGCTGCCCGGACCGCTCTTGTGGGGCTTCTTCTTTCGATGCGGGTGTTTGATGCAAACTCTCCCGGGCATGCGGAAAAGATTGCACTGCGTGTCATAGGGTCTGCCCTGCGGGATGTTCCGCTGTCGCTTTTTGAGATTGAGGAGATTGATGATGAAAAGGAGAGAGGAAGCGGATGTGACGTTTCCCATCCGGAGGATGCGGCATGAAGATCTGCTGCGCACAGATTCCGCAGATTTTTGACGACCCTTCGGCGGCTTTTCTGAAGGCGGAAGAGTTTATTTCAGGGTCGGATGCAGATTTGATTATTTTTCCAGAGCAGTATGCCTGCGGGTGGAGGGCCGCCCCGTGCAGTGCTGCAGGATATGACCGGGTGCAGGTACGTGAGATGTGGCGTTCTCTTGCAGTAAAGTATCATAAGTGTCTCGTCGGTTCGTATCAGGAGGGGACGCCGGGGGAGGGGAAGCCCTTCAATACGTTTTTTGCGGTATCTCCCGAAGGGGAGACCATAGCCCGGTATCATAAAATCCATCTCTTCTCCCCTGCAGGAGAGGATGAGCATTTCTCTCCCGGGCAGAGCCCTGCGGTTTTTTCATTTATGGGAATCCGGTTCGGGTGTGCGGTCTGTTTTGATCTGCGGTTTCCCGAGCTGTTCCGTGAGTACCTGCGTGCGGGGTGCGAATGTGTGATTGTGCAGGCAGCGTGGCCTGCAGCCCGTGCTGCTGACTGGGAGCTTTTACTTCGTGCCCGTGCCGTGGAGAACAGATGTTATGTCGCCGGGTGCTGTACACTCGGGTATGATGCGGAGACGAATACAGATTACTGCGGACGGAGTATGATATGTTCACCTGACGGGAAGATTTTAGCAGATGCAGGGGTGTTTGAAGGAGGATGTGATACGGTGTTTGATGCGGATGAGGTGACGTCTTCGGTTGCGGAGCTGCGTCGCGTGTGGATTCCCGTCCATCCGGATAAGGATTGAACGGGATTTTCCGGATTTACTATTTTTAATAAAAGCCTTAAAAAAGTTTTAAAAGAGTCCTGCTGTTACGCAGCACTTTCTTTGAAAATAAGCGGAACGGCGACGCTTCCTACAGGTTCTTTCTCATCTTCATGCATCAGCAGAGCAACAAAGCGGTACTCTCCGGGAGTGAAGGAGGTTACTTTCCAGAGGAAGTGCCCGTCTGCCCCCGTGATTCCTGCCATATCACCATCGGGGACATATTCCGGTTCCGATATGAGGAGTCCGTCTGTTTTCTGTGTTTCCCAGGTGTATCCTTCGGATGGTTTTCCGGCGATGGAGATCGCATAGGCCTGACCTGTGCAGGTGACGCTGTCTTTCTGCTGCATAATTGCAAATACGCTGCGGGGGTTCATCGGTTCATCACCGGTTTTTCTGACCTGCATTGTGTCTGCATACGCTCCATTGACTGCCGGGTTGGAGAGGACGAAGTCATGGTCTCCTTCCTTTAGTGCGGTGATGATGAAGGTTTGTGTTCCGGAGCCGTCAGGTTTTTGCGGGTCAGCGGGGATGAACTCGCCTTTTTCTATCGTGATGCCGTCGGGACATTCCGTGACTTCCCATGCGATTCCCCGTGAGGGGTTGCCCGGGAAGAGGAGTTCTGCGGTATCTCCGATGTTGTATGCGGTTCCTGTTTTTTCCACATCGACAATTACTGAGGTTTCCAGTGCCGAAAAGTCGATGTTCTGCCCGTCCTGGTTCTGCGGGACACTGACGCAGCCCGCGGAGACGACGGCGAGTATGAGGACTGCTGCTGCGAGGAGGCCTGCTGTGAGCAGTTTTATTCTTTTTTCGTTTTTCATGGTTGTCATGTATCCTTTCTGTTTTACGGTATAATGAAGCAATCGGTTTGTTCTCCGGAGGGGGTGTATTTTTCCCTGCCGCAGTGGAAATGATACTCTGATTTATATTGCGGAGAAGGAGGGGGCTTCCTCTGATTCGAAGCTGCAGGGTGTTTGGTCCGGCAGTTATCTGAAATAAGCAGGATTAAAAAACAGGAAAAAGAGAGGGCTATTTTTGGTCTGCCTGCTTTCGGCAGACCCGGGTGTTTTCTGTGTTGTTCTGGTTTGTTCTGTTCTGTGTTGTTCTGTTGTTATCCTATGATTTATTCGTCGCTTCCGGACGAGAACAGGGTTCCGTCAAAGAGGCTCCGGAGCAGGTGAACAAATTCGGCGATGATGTCGAAGAAGGAGGGGACCTCTGTGTCTCCGATGACGAGGAACGGGTCATCGTCATCGCTGCTCCCTGATGAGGCGGTACTTTTCACGACAGTTATTGTCTTTGTTGTGCTGTCTTTGATTCCTCCGTTGTATACGGTCAGCTGTACTGTGTAGTCTCCTGCTTTTTTGTAGGTGTGGGTGAATGATTTTGTATACTCCATTGTTCCGTCTCCTAAGTCCCATTCCCATTTGGTGACGGTTCCGGATGTTGTTGCGCTGAATGAAACTGTGTACGGGTCTTCACTTGACGGGCTGGAGTTAAATGAAGCGGTTAATTCATCTTTTCCAACGGTGACCGAAGTTGTCTGGGTGGAGAGTTCCAAACCGGTTTTGTCATACACTGCTGCTTTGACGGTGTATGTTCCGGTATTTGAGTAGCTGTGGGTTACGGTTCCGGAGCCGGAGGTGGAAAGAGCTGCTGTTCCTGAGTTGTCTCCGAAGTTGATGGAGCCTGATTCATAGTTTCCGGTGATTGTGTAGCGGAAGCTTACGGTTACCAGTGAGCCTCCTACCGGGATTTTCGGACTGGACGGGTCAGGGGTTATTGTGATGACCGGTTTTACCGATGCTTTCATGGTGTATTTGACTGTCAGTGCTGATTTGCCGTCTGTTTCTTCCACTGCCGCGGATTCGGAGCTGCTGCTGTTTACGGTGACGTCCTCTTTTCTGATTGATGAGTCAAAGGAGTAGCCTGAGCTGCTTTCAAGAACGATTGTTACGGTGTATTCTTTTCCGTCTTCGAATTTTGAGGCGGCAGCACTTGCTCCTTTTTCAGTCCAGCTGACGGTTTTTACGGTGTATTTTGCAGATGTTTCAGGTGTTACAATGGATGTGGAGGTTGACGGGGTTGTGTTTGCGGCAGGACGGTTTATTGTTAATTTGACGGTGGTGATTTTTGAGGTTATCTGAGGGAAGGTGTAACTGAGGGTTAAGGTTTTTTTGTCGGCGGAAACTGTCGGGTTTGCACCAATTTCGTCTGAGTTCACTGTTACTGCGGATTTGGTGATTCCATCTTTAAAGGTGTATCCTTCGTTTGCAGTCAATTCGATTTTTACCGAGTATGTTTTCCCGGAGGTAAACGAGGCTGATGTCTCAAGTGTGTTTTTGGTTGTGTCTGTTCCTTCGTGCCAGGAAAGAGATTTTACGGTGTATTTTGCATCGGACTCTTTCCTTACCTTTGAGACGTCAGTTGATACAGTTGAGCCGGTTGCCGGAGCATCCATTGTCAGGCTGACTGCATTGATCTCGTTTCCGGCAGCGGTTTTGAAC
>JAUNXT010000024.1:16881-17937 GCA_030539655.1 Methanocorpusculum sp. | reverse complement strand
CCTGTTGGCGGCGCTCGTTTTTAAAGGCTTGATGCCTGTTCTTTTGTGTTTTCAGTTTTGTGCAAATCACTATCTCCCGCGCAGTTCATTTGGTCATCAATTTTCCGCGCTGTATCAATACAGCATATTTATCTCTGTTGATAACAAATATTATTCATCATCCTTTCAGGGATGGATTTCTGATAAAAGCGGCTCTCTTCCGTGCCTGTTTTTACATCAGGGCCTGTAGCTTAGTGGTGGAGCGACCGGCTCATAACCGGTCGGTCGTGGGTTCGAACCCCTCCGGGCCCATTTTTGCAGTTTATTCGTCTGTTTTGTAACCTGCATAGTTTTATTCTTGTACGTCGATTAATATACGGGACTAGCCTGGGTAGCTTGGCGTTACCTGTAATCCGAAATTGTCAATATGCGGAGGGTGAAGTTTAGGGGCGGCTGCGGCAGCCATTCTGGAAAGAGTGGGTTTCCGGCGTTGATTCCTTGTCCTCCAAGGTCATCGGATGAATATAAGGTATCCGGAGGGATATACTGATTCATTGTCGCAGGCACCGGTTCAGGCCCGGAAGGGAGCAGACCTACTGTGAACGAATGGCGCCTGGAGGGGCGCAGGGCGGAGTCTGGCTCATTCCGGATGGAGTGGTATGTGCTTCCCACCCTGAACATGTCCTTTCTTCTTTTCAGAGATTCATTCGGAAATAACCAGCAGTTCTCTCTGTACTTTTTTTATCATCTCCCTATGAAGCTAAAACAGCATAAATTCCTTCGGTCCGGAGACTAGGAAATCAGAAAGGAACGGAAATCACGAAAAAACCGGATTGAGGAGTTACAGAATTAACCGGAAGAAATAAAGAAAATAGTGGTTATTCGTCCTCATAGATGAAGATTTCATCCACCGTTGTCTGAAACCGGCGCGCCATCTTAAATGCAAGGTCAAGTGACGGGTCATACTTTCCCTTTTCAATTGCGAGGATGGTCTGCCGTGTAACCCCGAGATCCTTTGCCAGAGCCTCCTGGGTTAAATCAAACATCGCACGGAAAACTTTTATTTTATTCTTCATC
>JAUNXT010000024.1:13903-16781 GCA_030539655.1 Methanocorpusculum sp. | reverse complement strand
AGCCTCCTGGGTTAAATCAAACATCGCACGGAAAACTTTTATTTTATTCTTCATCCGAAAGGTCCCCGCCGTACTTTCTAGAGTAATAGATATGTATTCCCGCGTAGATGACAACAGTTACAGCCAGAAGAAGCAGCTCATAGATGGCAATGTCTCCCACATTGGTGAGCGGGATACTTTCTGGAGGGTGGAAGTGCGGCATCGGCATAATCATTGGCGGAACTGAAAACGCATAAACAGCAATCGGTATATTACCGAGGAGAAACAGAATGATACCTGTTTTCAGAGTTGCGGAAGCGGTTTTCATGTCAATTAGCAGCTGACGTTCATCCATACCTTTGTCTGATACTGCGCGCTTTAGGAGGAAGAATATAAGCACCGCAATAAGCACCGCAGGAATGGTTAATAACGGTAGCCTGATTCGGATGAATACATAGAATAGAATCACCAGGACAACTGCCATAATCCCGCAGATTAGATAAAAACTGTTCTTCTTCATTTTTTTGTTAATAGTGTTTTGCAGTATTCAAAGATAGTTTTTTTCTCTTCAGTCTCCCTCTTTAAAAAATATATTGTATCCCGGACCGGGATACAGAGGATGGTGTGTATGAAACAAATCTCTTCTGCTCTTATTACTGTTCGCTGACTGCCTGTGCTGTCAGGCCTTTTTTCGTGACAGATACTGTCTGCAGCCTCCGTCGGACAGCAGATGTTCTGTCATTGTGACACAGAAACCAGTGGTTTTCTGTATCGTACATTATGTATGACATATTGTAATAAATATATTTCCATTTTGCAACCATAAACCAAACAAAATGTTTAATATATTTTACATCACATGATTAGGTATGCGTACAGAAACGCTGAAGTTCAGACATGAACTCAAATACTACATTACCGAAGCGGATTATTTAACAATCCGTGCACGGTTGAGTAAAATCGCAGAACCTGACCCGTATGCCGATGAAAACGGGAAATATTCCATCCGGAGTCTTTACTTTGAAACACCCGGAGACAAGATTTTACAGGAGAAACTGACCGGGGTTATGGCGCGCGAAAAGTTCAGGATCAGGATGTACAACTGTGACAGTTCCTTTATCCGGTTCGAAAAAAAGATGAAGATTAACACCGGTACAAGCAAGGTGACCTGTCTTCTCACGCGCGCGGAAACGGAAAAAATCCTCACCGGCGATACTGCATGGATGAGAGATGATGAACGTGAACTCCTCAAAGAACTGTACTCAAAAATGAAGTATCAGCAGCTTCGTCCGAAAACTATTGTAGAGTATGACCGTGAATGTTTTATCTACAAACCGGGCAATGTACGCGTATCTGTCGATTCCAACATCAGAACCGGCATCACAAACACTACCAAATTTTTTGAACAAACGCTTCCGACGGCAAAGTCCTTCGGAGTTCCGGTGATTATCATGGAGATCAAATATGACAATTTCCTGCCTTCTATAATCAAGGCAATGGTACAGCTTCCGAACAGACGGGTTACTGCATTCTCGAAATACGCCGCAGCAAGGATGTTCGGGTGATATAAATGGCTATATCCTTCAAAGACATATTATCCTCGGACCTTATTGACAGTATTTCAGCATTTTCCCTGACTGACATGGTCATCTGTATGGTGCTTGCCTTCATTGTCGGACTGTTTATCGTATTCATTTACAAGAAGAGTTTTTCAGGCGTGATGTATTCATCGGGATTTGTCATATCCCTTGTTGCAATGACGCTGATTACTACAATGATTATCCTGGCAATCGGTTCCAACCTCATCCTCTCGCTCGGTATGGTCGGAGCGCTTTCCATCGTGCGGTTCCGTTCTGCGATAAAAGACCCGCTTGATATTATTTACATCTTCTGGGCAATCTCTGTCGGAATTGTGCTTGGCGCAGGTTTCATCCCGCTTGCCGTGTTCGGCTCTCTCTTTGTGGGAATTATGCTTTACATATTCTCTTCAAGAAAACCAAGAGACAAGCCGTACATCCTCATTGTAAACTGTGCGGATGAGAAGGCAGAAACATCAGTAAACGAACTTCTCGCAACATCTGTAAAGAAGACTGTTCTTCGTTCAAAGACCATCGATGCTGCAGGAGGTATTGAACTCACCGCTGAAGTCAGACTTCCGAAGATGGAATCCGGATTTGTTAACAAAGTATCTTCTCTTCCGGGAGTTTCAAACGCCGTATTGGTCAGTTATAACGGAGAGTACATGACATAACGCAGGTAATCTAAAGACACATGAAGCAGATTAATAAAATTACAATCATACTGGTGATCTTCGCCGTAGTGTTTGTAGGATTATTATACATCGGGGCACTGTCTGCGGAGCATGAGGCAAGTAATGAGCCTTATGTCTCCGCATATTTTGACCCGGACACTGTAAACACGGTAAAGATTACCATGTCAGATGACAACTGGAATGATATGCTTGAAAATCCGCTGGAAGAGGAGTACCGCCTCTGCAGCATTGAGATAAACGGAGACACCTACGATGGAGTGGGCATCCGGCCAAAAGGAAACATGAGTTTATCCATGGTCGCCTCCTCTGACTCAGACCGGTACAGCTTCAAAGTAAAGTCCGATGAGTATGTAACAGACCAGACGTTTAAGGGTTTGACCAAGTTTGTTTTGAACAACTGCATCGATGATGCAACCTATATGAAAGAGTGTCTGTCATACCAGATGATGACAGAGCTTGGTGTTCCGACACCGCTCTTCTCGTACGCTGCCGTCTACATTAACGGTGAGTACTATGGTTTGTATCTGATGCTTGAAACAGTTGAAGATGATTTTGCCCAACGAAACTTCGGAGCTGATTACGGAAACCTCTACAAACCGGAGACCATGAGAATGGGAGGCAGTATGC
>JAUNXT010000024.1:8606-13803 GCA_030539655.1 Methanocorpusculum sp. | reverse complement strand
GCTGATTACGGAAACCTCTACAAACCGGAGACCATGAGAATGGGAGGCAGTATGCCAAGCGGCGGAGGAAATATGCCAGGCGGCTTCAATGGAGGAGACATGGCATTCCCCGGTGATTTTGGCAATATGTCAGAGATGATGATGCCGGATGGAAATCCTGATGAATGGATGAGAGGGATGAACATCCCGGAAAACTTCGGTGACATGACTGGAGAAATGAATCCGGATAATGCTGACAGAAAAAGACAGGGCATGGAAAGACCGCAGGGCGGAAATATGCCAGGCGGCTTTGGCGGCTCTTCCGGCGGGGCTGATTTAGTCTATACCGACGACTCACTTTCCAGCTACAGTGCGATATTTGATAATGCAATCTTTTCCAGAACAGACACCAAGGCCTCGGAAAAACGGGTTATTACCGCCCTGAAACATCTGAAAGAGGGGACAGACCTGGAAACGTATATCGATGTTGACAAAGTATTGCGTTATTTTGCCGCAAACACCGCGATTGTCAGTTTAGACAGTTATGTGGGATCTACTACCCATAACTACTATCTGTATGAAAATAACGGCAAACTCTCCATGATTCCCTGGGACTACAATGACGCCATCGGATTTTCAACCGATGCATCCGGGGCAGTGAACTTCCCGATAGATACACCGGTCGGATCAGGAATTGAATTATCAAATCGTCCGATGATTGGCTCACTTCTTGCGGTTGACTCATATAAAGAGGTGTACCACTCATATCTGAGGCAGATTGCAGAACAATTCCTTTCAGATACAGCCCGTATAGATAAGATTGATGCACTCATCAACGAATATGTAAAGAACGACCCAACAGCATTCTATACGTATGAAGAGTATCAGAACTCTCTTCCGCAGCTGAAGAAGTTTTTCGAACTCCGTGCGAAAAGTATCTTAGGACAGCTTGACGGCACGATTCCTTCAACACGCGAAGGACAGAATGCAGACAAATCAGCGCTTATCCCTGTCGATGACCTTGACTTCTCGGCACTTGGTTCATTCTCAATGGGAGGAAGAGGAAACCGCGGAGGAGACTTTATGGGAGACTTTGCGGGAGAAGGCTTTATGGGGGGTTTTACAGGCGACCGGTCTGAATTTATGCCGGAGAGCGGTTTTATGCCGCAAACACCCTTCTAATTTTTTTAGCAACAACTATTGTTAATTCAAAAAAGAAAAGTTCAAAGAAAATATTCTTTGAAGAATCAGAGGAGAGTCAGAGATTCAATCTCTGTGCTCTCAATCCCGGCAATTCCTGCGAACTTGCCGATGATTTTGTCTTCCGCTCCTGCATCGTCACTGGTGACCATTGCGACTTTTACTGCGGAAAGACCAAAGCCGATTGGTTCTACTTTTATGTCCTGGATTCCGGCAACCTGTGCTTTAATATCAGCCTGAAGCTTTGCAAGGTCGACCTCCGGAGATTCCGGCATAATCTTTAAAATAACTGCAACATCTCCCATTTTACGGTCCCTGGAACCCGCATTTCGGGCAGACGTATTTTACGCTCTGTTTTCTGCACTGTGCACAGCGGTAGATAACTTCTCCGCATTCCGGGCATTTAAATTCAGTTGCCCCGCGCTCGGCTAAGGGGGCATTACAGGATGTACATGTAGTCATGATAGAATTCCTTTAATTATTTGCTTCCGTTTCATATAAATGTGCGGCTTTATCTGCGGCAGGATGAAAAGCAGATTCTGTCGAAAAAAGCGGACAGTTCTTCCCTGTTTCTTCCGTTTACGGCTGAAACCTGTACACCGCACCGTTTTTGGAAGGCCGGGAAATGTGAATCAACATACTCCGTATCCGAGAGATTTCCTGCGCGCGATTTTACCAGAATAAGCGGCTGATGCACCGTATCTGCAATCCATAAGGCAATAGAGTCTGATGTGACATCCCATGAGTGCGGAAGCGGGTCTTCGTGCCGCATAAGTTTTTCCGGAAGAAGAATGGAGATACCTGACTCCGGGACCGAAAGGGTTTCGGTCCGCGCGAATCCGAATGAGGAGAGAAAGACACCATACCGGTTCATCGCGGAGATTGCTTTCCAGTGAGCTGTATCATCATCAAAAGACTGCGCGCGTACACTGTCTGCAAATGCCCCGCCCCCTGGTACAATCAAAGCAGGAATACCTGCCTTTTCAACGGCTGAGAGCACATCTCCTGCAGTATCTGCAAGACTTCCTCCGATTTTGATGACAAAACCCATTTCCAATACTTATTTGTTCTATGAGTTGATAATAACAACCCATGAATCGCGCAGCAGACATCAAAATCCGTATACGAATCATCACAGCAGTCCTGCTTTTCTGTCTCCTGCTTTTTTGTGCGCCTGCCGCAGCAGACTATGTAATCTCTGAATTCTGCGCGGACGGGTATGCATCAGGTGACGGGGATGAATATTTTGTACTTGACGGGACGGGAGATCTTGCCGAGTGGAGTGTAACAGACGGCGAAGGGACCGTGTCGTTTCCGCATGCATCAGGGGCCTGCATTGTTGCACTGAATGCTGCTGACTATTATGCGGTTCACGGGACGTATCCCGACTATGAAATCAAATCCAGTCTTGACTTTATCCCGAAGGTCTCCGTATCCGGAAAGTTCCAGATGGCAAATGATGGAGATGATCTCACTCTGCTGCATAACGGGAAAGCAGTTCAGAAGGTCTCCTGGCCGGAGGACGTGAGCAAAGGAAGCGGGGTCGTTCATATCTATAAAGACGGAGTATGGGATTCCCGCGTGATGAAAATCGGACAGACGCGGCTTACCCCTGCCACGTATTCCGCAGACAAGGTAACACTGTTCGTCTCCCCGGACTGCACGTATGATGTTCTTCTGGGGGTTATCACCGATGCAAAATCATCTCTTGATATCACCATGTATGAGTTTACTCACCCTGATATTGCGAAGGCTCTTGCAGATGCCGCATCGCGCGGGGTGTCAGTCCGTCTCTTTATGGAAGGGGGGCCCGTCGGCGGCATTTCAAACGCGGAAAAAGGAACGCTTGACTATCTGCAAAGAGCGGGAGTTGCTGTGTATACGATAGAAAGCACCCCGGACCTTCCTGCGCGATACAGGTTTGTTCATGCAAAATACCTGATAGCAGACTCGTATGTAACTGTCGTGCTTTCCGAGAACTTTAAGGAGTCCGGGATTCCGCGGTCAGGCGAGAGCGGAAACCGCGGGTGGGGGGCAGCGGTTTATGATGCAGATGTCGCAGAATATTTTTCATCCGTTTTTACTGCGGACCTTGCAGGATACGATGTGTATGAGCGGAGTGCCGAGACATACACCATTCCAAACTACTCCGGCGGAGAGAAGACATCACCCGTCTTTGAACCCGTTACCGTTTACAATGTAAATGTAACACCTGTGTTTGCACCAGATACCAGTTATCTGATAGGCGATACTCTCAAAAATGCATCTTCGTCGGTTGCAATTCAGCAGGCATACATTACCAAATATCCGGGACTGGGTGAACACCCGTGGCTGTCTCTTGCAATCGATGCGGCAAAAAAAGGAGCGGATGTTCGGGTTCAGCTTGACGGGATGTACTACAATACCGAAGATGACGAGGATAATGATGAGCTTGCAGCGGATATGAACCGCATGGGTATGTCCAATCTCCGGGCACAGGTTATATCCGACCGTGACGGGATTTTGAAAGTCCACAATAAAGGGATGATTGTTGACGGGAGATATGTGTTAATCTCGTCAATTAACTGGAACTACAACAGCGCAAACAACAACCGTGAGGCGGCGCTGATTCTGGACAGTCCCGAGGCTGCTGCGTATTATACAAAGGTCTTTGATTATGACTGGGACAAATATGTTCTGGATAACCCTGCCTCATACGCGCTCGGGTTTGATGTGCGGTTCCTTATCGGGGCTTTGATAATTCTTGCAGGAATCGGGTTTGTGATATTCAGAAAGGTCAGAAAGTGAGCCGCAGCAGAGAGCCGGGATAGAGAGGGGTAATTCAACATACAGAGGGAGAGCAGAGATATAGGGGGAGAGCAGAAAAGCGAAAACCGGATAATAAGCGAAAAGAAGTAGCCCGTAACAGATTCGAACTGCTGTCGCAGGATCCAGAGTCCTGCATGATTGACCACTACACTAACGGGCTATGTTACCTAAATACATTCGCTCTCCTTTATTATTAAATTGTCGGTGTGTTCCTGCAGAAAACACGGGGCTGTCATCTGCAGCAGGGATGCTCTGAACAAAACTCTCAGGATAAACACGCTTTGAACAAAATCGCTCTGAACAAAATAAATATACGAATCCTTATCTTGTTCTACGACAAAGAAAAGAGAATATATGATATACATTATCCCGAAACCCACGGATACGCCGGGGGACAACTCAACGTCGATGGTCATGGACGCGCTCACAAAAATGGGTGAGCCGTACAAAGTACTTGACCTGTCCTCGGTTGACCCTTTCAACCTCCCGGTGACAGATGCTACAGTCTGGGCATGCGGCATCAAACAGGACGGCGTACAGTTTGAACTGCTCCAGGCACTGGAGCTGGAAAACCGTGTAATTAACTCCACAAAAGCGATAGCCGCCTGTGCAAGCAAGGTGGTAACAACAGCCCGGCTTTTCAACATCGGAGCACCAAGCCCTGCCACCTGTTTTACCAATGACAAAGCAGTTCTGCAGAAGTTTGTTGAAGCACACGGGGGCCGCGCCGTTTACAAACCGGTTTACGGCTTTGACGGAAACGGGATTTATATGTTCCACTCGGCTGATGAGGTAAAAGAGGAGCCCCCGTACTATGTTCAGGAGTATGTGAAAAACGACCGTGACTTCCGTATATTCGTTATCGGAAACAAGGCGGTAGGAGCCATTCAGCGCGTCTCGGATCATCTGACGCACAACATCCATCAGGGGGGGTGCGGAACGGCAATCGAAATCCCGAAAGAGATGGCAGAGGCGGCAGAAGCTGCAGCCCGCGCAGTTGAAGCGGACTACTGCGGAGTGGACCTTCTCCCGCTTGAAGGGGGAGGTTATACCTGTCTTGAGGTCAACGGAACACCCAACTGGCACTGCATGACAGCCCCCATCCCGCGGCTTCTTGCCGAATATCTTGTTGAGCAGGATAAACTGCGGAGAAGATAAGGCGGGTGCCTTAGGGGAAAAGAGATAAGAGAGTAAACAGAATTATAAGGTA
>JAUNXT010000024.1:0-8506 GCA_030539655.1 Methanocorpusculum sp. | reverse complement strand
AACTATGAAAGCATGCATCATGTGCGGCGGAGAAGGAACGAGACTGCGTCCGTTAACCTTCGAACGCCCGAAACCCTGTATTCCGATTGCAAACCGCCCGTCCATTGTCCATCTGGTAACGCACCTTGCAAATCTTGGATTTACTGATATCGTAATAACCATCGGATACTTAGGAGATGATATCCAGAAGGCATTAGGCGACGGCTCCCTCTACGGCGCAAACATCACCTATGTCTCGGAAGAGATTAAGCTTGGAACCGCAGGCTCTGTTAAAAACGCGCAGAAATATCTGGAAGATGCCCCGTTCCTTGTTGTCGGCGGCGACCACATGACCGACTTAAACCTCCTTGAGTTCTATCGTGCACACATGAACTCATCTGCCGTTGTTTCAATCGGTCTTATGAGCATCGAAGACCCGCGTGAGTTTGGAATTGCTGAACTTGATGCTAATCTGCGCATCCACCGCTTTAAGGAAAAGCCGCATCCGGGAGAGATCTTCTCGAATCTTGCAAGCACCGGTATTTACGTCTGTGATCCGTCCATATTCCAGATGATTCCGGAAAACACCAAATTCGATTTCGCAAAGGATCTGTTCCCGCTGATTATGCAGCGCGGTCTGCAGATAAACGGATGGCTTGCCCGCGGAAACTGGACTGACGTCGGAAGCCCTGCGATGCTTCGTGCCGCGGAAAAATGGAAGCTGCAGGAGAATGTCTCAACCAGTGTGCTTGGGTCAGTCAACATCAAAGATGCCCATGTGGCAGGACCGGTCGCTTTCGGAGACGGGATAACGCTTGGGTCCGGAAGCCGTGTGGTAGGTCCGGTCCTTCTGGGCAGTCATGTAACAATCGGAGATAATGTATTAATCGGCCCGTACACCAGTATCGGAGACAACTGTGTGATTAAGAACAACTCAAAGATATTCTCCTCGTCGGTTTACAAAGGTGCGGTTATCGGGGAAAACACGACGCTTTCCGGTTCCATCGTTGATATCGGCACGACAATCGGAGACAACTGTTCCATTGAGCATAACACGGTAATAGGCCCCCGCTGTGTTCTGAGAAACAACATCACGGTTCACTCGGGTACACGTATCTGGCCTGATGTTATCATCGAGGAAGGGAAAACCGTGCAGGAAAATATATTAAACGACGCGTATGACACCCGGTGCGAGGGGTCATAACTTTTTTTATTTTTTAATTAAATTACAGCACCTGCACACCTCAAGTCCCCGTAAGATGTGCAGCGCTCTTTCCAAAAACATGTCAGGGATCTATCCGTTCCCCAATCAGGTAGTGCCGCCTGCTTTCGGTAATCCTGACGCGCAGTTTTGTCCCGATCGGATATTCTTCCATAACCACGATGTTCTGATAGGTCTTATCACGCACCGTAACACTTCCCGCACGTTCATGCTCAGTTACAATGCAGTCAAGTTCTTTTCCGAGGAGTGCTTCGCAGTTTACATCATAGACCGTATTTACCGCATTGGTAAGAGCTTTTGACCGGGCTTTTTTCACGGGCTCGGGGATGCGTTTCCATTTTGCGGCAGGGGTTTTCTGCCGGACGGAAAACCGCGTGATATTGACTTTTCCGGGTTTTGTCCGGAGTACCTGTGCGACAGATGCTTCTGCATCCTCATCGGTTTCGCCGGAAAATCCCGCGATGTAGTCAGTGCATATCCGGATATCCGGATAGCGCTCCCTTGCCCGCTCTATGATTTTTTCATATTCTTCTGCGGTGTAGCGCCTGCCCATCTGCTTTAAGACCGTGTCTGAACCGGATTGGACGGGAATATGGAGGAAGAGAAAGATCTTCGGATGCTGCAGGACATCTAAGTAGTCATCCAGAATCGGAAGAAGGGTATCGGGATTTGCCATTCCGACACGAATCATGAAGTTACCGTCAAGGGCGGAAAGCTCGCGCAGGAGGTCCGGGAGCCGCTTTCCAAAATCCGTGTCCGCTTCGGTAAAGTCAAGTCCCCAGGATGCGGTATCCTGAGCGGTCACCTGCAGCTCGCACGCTCCGTTTGCGATGCATGCCTTTGCCTGCAAAATGATGTCTGCTGTGGAGAAACTCACCAGTTTTCCCCGGGCAAGGCGTGTTATGCAGTATGTACAGTGCCCGCTGCAGCCGCGCGCAATCTGCAGAACCGCGGTTGTTGTCTGCGGCATGGTTCCTGTTTTTTTCCAGCACTGGTGAATGGTGTCCGGAGGGATGATGCACGCTTTAGGGAACCGGGACCTGAGCCGGTCTTCTGCGATTGGAGGGAGGCAGCCGGTGATAAAAAGCTGTTTTTTCTCGAAGAGCGTTAAACGCTCGTACATGTGCTGTTCGGTTTTTTCGATGACAACACAGGTGTTGATGAGGACTGCATCCGCTTCCTGCGGCGAGGAGACCATTCTGCAGCCGTTTGCTTTGGCGATTTCATGGATTTTTTCCGTGTCTCCCGTGTTATAGGTACACCCGTAGGTCTCGGTATAGAGAGCCAGATTCCTGAGCCGGTCAAACGAGGTTTCGCCTGAGCATTCCATGCAGTATCTATTTGCGCGCAAAGGAGATAAAGGATAGGAAAATGAATGAGTAATTATCAGGTACGGTATAGCGGAGGGGGCGTTTTTGACAGCATCAAAAAGAATAAATGAAAGGCGGTAAATATTAATTTATATTCAGGGATTTAAGATGGATAAAGAAACATACCTGACAGGCACACTGGAGATTCGTCATGGAGAAAACACAATCACCCTGCGCAGAACAAGACGTGAAGATATACCGGCAATCAGCGACGCAATCTATCAGGAATACGGTACAACCTACTACAAAGACTTTGTCTACGATGCTGAAAAACTCTATGCATATCTCAGCGGTGAAGGCAGATTTTCTGCGGTTGCAGAACTGAACGGAGAACTTGCCGGTCATCTTGGAACATGGGAAGAGAAACAGTTCCCGGGTATCTGGGAGATGGGCATGGGGGTTGTATTCAGACAGTTCAGAGGACACAATATTCTGGCATATCTGGGAAAATATCTGTCAGCATACAATATAGATGTCTCAAAAGCACGGGGCATTATGGGACACAATGTTCTGTCACACAGCATCTCCCAGAAACAGTCAGAACAAGGCGGCATGGTTGTAAACGGATTCACCCTGAACTTCGTCCCCTCCGATATTCTGATTAGTACATTTACCAGACATAAGGGTCACGAAACGGCAAACGAAAAAAGTTCATACTGCTACCACTATGTAAACCTGATACCTGATACAAAAGAAAAGACTGTCTATCTTGCAGACGAGGTAACAGACTGCGTACAGCACATCTACAACACCCAGAAATTAAAACGGGTATGTACATCCTGCGGGGTTGCAGCACCTGCCGAAAAAAGCACACTCGCCTGCGATATAAACACACGTTTCGGATACGCCGCGATACAGGTGCCGGTCATCGGCAGCGATTTTGCGAAAAAGTGCGGAAAAGCTCTCACCTCAATGAAGGAAAAAAACATTACCACCGTTGACCTGTCGTTTTCCGCAGACTCACCGGAAGCACTTTTCGCCTACGAAGAAGCAAAGAAGGCCGGTTTCTTTTTCAGTGCTCTCTTCCCGAATACGGAACGCGGGGATATAGTGGTGATGGAAAACCTCTCCTCCGGGGTTGCCTATGAAAACCTTGAACTAACCGAAAACGCACAGATACTGCTCGATAAAATCAGATGTCTGATGCCGGATTCCCCGGTAACATAACCCGTCCGGAAGTCATATATTCCGTTTCTGACTCTTCAGCTCCTTTTTACATCCTGAATAGAGGATTGGCTGGTGCTGCCTGTGGTCGGCAAAAATTCGCGGGAATTCGCGCAGATTAACGGTTTTACCGGAAAGAGCCGCCTGGCCGGTACAGCAGCCCGTAAAATATACGGGAGCCGCTTTCCGAATCCATTGCGAAACTACTATTAATCCTGCAGTCAAATAATATATTATCACTACTTGTGGTGAACACTATGGAATTCAACGGAGTAACTATTGAAGATACTTACGCAGAAGGCTTTCCGGTCTGGACAGCCCGTGTAATTATCACTGCAGTAACGAAAGACTGGGCATACAAGGCAGCAACCGAGGCAACCGGATTTGCAACATCCACCATCGGCTGCCCGTGTGAGGCAGGAATTGAGAAGTTCCTTCCGCCGGAACAGACCCCTGACCACCGCCCGGGATTTGCAATCCTTATCTGCTGCGGTAAGAAGGCATTAAAGGAACAGGTCTTAGAGCGTGTTTCCGAGTGTATCTTAACTGCACCGACCACTGCTGTCTTTAACGGACACGCAGGCGAAGAGGAAATCATTCCGATTAAGCTCCACTTCTTCGGCGACAAGTTCGAGAAGCAGGTTGAGGTCGGCGGAATCAAGTGCTGGTCTATCCCGATTATGGGCGGAGACTTCATTGTTGAAGAGGAGATTGGTGCAGTCAAAGGTGTCGCAGGCGGAAACTTCTTAATCCTCGGCGAGTCCCAGATGTCTGCATTAGTTGCAGCAGAGGCAGCAGTAGATGCAATCAGAGGCGTTGCAGGAACTATCACCCCGTTCCCGGGAGGAGTTGTTTCATCCGGTT
This sequence comes from Methanocorpusculum sp., assembly GCA_030539655.1. Classification (GTDB taxonomy): domain Archaea; phylum Halobacteriota; class Methanomicrobia; order Methanomicrobiales; family Methanocorpusculaceae; genus Methanocorpusculum. Next base: position 3,907 of record JAUNXT010000024.1, on the reverse strand, counting down.
CAAAGGTCGGTTCTCTTTCCTACAAGTTCATGAATGCATCCACCAACGAGAAGTTCTGCCCTACTATCCGTGCAGCAGTTCTTGAGAAGGGCTTAGAAACTCAGATTCCGGAAGGCGTCAAGGCAGTCTATGAGATTGTTATCGACGGTGTCTCCGAAGCTGCAGTCAAGGAAGCAATGAAGGCAGGTGTCCAGGCAGCATGCAGAGTCCCGGGAGTTGTAAAGATCACCGCAGGAAACTACGGCGGAAACCTCGGTCCTTTCAAGTTCATGCTGAAGGACTGCATCTAAATTTTTTTCTTTTTTCCGCACCGGATACGAACGCAGAGGTTTCTCTTTCAGTACGTGATTTCATTTTTTCAGTACGGTTTCTCTTCAGCGGCACCCTGTACCTCTTCATAAATTATGTATATATTGTCTTCAGCGCGCCAGGTGCAGACATCAGGGAAGGATTCACGGTAAATTCCCGGGCAGTCCGGAGAAAGTTTCGAAAAAAACGACCTCTGCCCGAACCCCCTATTTAAACCTATCTTTTTTGGATGGTCATTTTTCAAAAACACTAAAATATGCCTTTGTTTTTGAAAAACCCCGCATTTCCGCTGGATTTATATCCTCATCATGCACATGAATATAGGTACGCGGTGAGGCCGGGCCATCCATGACCATCCAAAGTCATCCCCTGCCCTTTACCGCATACATCAATACCAACCAATAGGCAATCGAATTAATAATCGAGGAAACTTAATGGCACAGGGAAAATTCGCAGCAAGAAAATTAGTCAGCAACGCCAAGAAATTCCGGTGGAGCGACTCAGTTTACTCGCGCAGAGCGCTTAAACTGAAACTGAAGGCAGACCCGCTCGAGGGAGCGCCGCTCGGCAGAGCAATCGTTCTCGAAAAGGTCGGTGTCGAAGCAAAACAGCCGAACTCGGCAATCAGAAAATGCGTCCGTGTTCAGCTTATCAAAAACGGCCGTCAGGTCACTGCATTCGCAGTCGGCGACGGAGCAATTAACTTCATTGATGAACACGACGAAGTTACCATCTGTGGTATCGGCGGACGTGCAGGACGTTCAATGGGTGACATTCCGGGAGTTCGTTTCGTTGTAATTGCCGTAAACGGTGTTACCTTAAACGAACTGGTCTTAGGACGTCAGGAGAAGGCACGGAGGTAAATAGTATGGCGGATAACGCAACCTCAAAGATTCTTCTCTTCAACAAGTGGGACACCTCTGAAGTCGTGGTAAAAGACCAGGGTCTTGTCCGCTACATCACCATCACCTCCACCGAGGTTCCGAGTTCCTGCGGAAGACTTACCCAGCAGCAGTTCACCAAATCACAGATGGCCATTGTTGAAAGACTCATCAACCGCCTCATGCAGACCGAACACAACACCGGTAAAAAGATGCTGTGTACCAAGATGGTCATGGATGCATTCGACGAAATCAACAAAAAGACCAAGCAGAACCCGCTTCAGGTCTTAGTTGATGCAATCGGAAATGCAGCACCCCGTGAGGAAACCGTCCGTCTGAAGTACGGCGGTATCAACGTTCCGAAGTCAGTCGATTCCGCACCAATCCGCAGAGTAAACACTGCACTTCGCTACATCGCCCTTGCAACCTGGAAGGGGTCACACAAAACAAAGAAGCCCGCACACCTTGTTCTCGCCAATGAATTAATCATGGCAGCAAAGGGAGATGCAAAGTGCTTCTCTGTCGGAAAGAAGGAAGAAGTCGAGCGTATCGCAAAGTCGGCACGCTGAGTTTAATATTAGTAAGGTGTAAACAATGTCACGCGGAAAAAAGATGGTTGACCGTATTACGGTGCTGATGAATGATGCACAGCACATCCGTAATATCGGTATTGTAGCACACATTGACCACGGAAAGACCACCCTTTCCGACAACCTGCTTGCAGGTGCCGGAATGCTTTCCGAAGAACTTGCAGGAAAGGCATGCTGGACCGACTCTGATGAGGAGGAACAGGCACGCGGAATCACTATTGATGCATCCAACGTTTCAATGGTACACGAAGTAAACGGTCAGGAATACCTCATTAACATGATTGATACCCCCGGTCACGTCGACTTCGGAGGAGATGTTACCCGTGCAATGAGAGCAGTCGACGGTGCAGTCGTTGTTGTCGATGCAGTCGAAGGCCCGATGCCGCAGACTGAGACTGTTCTTCGTCAGGCATTAAAAGAGGGTGTTCACCCGGTCCTGTTCATCAACAAGGTTGACAGACTTATCAACGAACTCAAAGTCACCCCGCAGGATATGATGATCCGCTTAGGCCATGTCATTGACAAGGTCAACAAGCTCATCAAGGGAATGAACGAAAACCTCTACAACAACGGAGGATGGAAGCTTGATGCAATGAAAGGAAACGTTGCATTCGGTTCTGCTCTTTACAACTGGGCAATCTCAATCCCCTACATGAAGAAATCCGGAGTCACTCTCCAGACCATCATCGACAAGTGCAACGAAGGCGACAAAGAATACTTAAAGAAGAACTCCCCGCTTCACGCAGTTCTTCTCGATATGATTGTCGAGTTCCTGCCAAACCCGCTTCAGGCACAGGGCAACAGATGTCACATCATCTGGCACGGAGATGTTGAGTCCCCGGTCGGAAAGGCAATGTATGCATGCGACCCGAACGGACCGGTCGCCATGATGGTTACTGATATCTCCTTCGACAAGCACGCAGGAGAAGTAGCAACCGGACGTTTATTCTCCGGAACCTTAACCCGCGGTCAGGAGTTATTCGTCTCCGGTACTGCAGGTAAGCCGAACAGACTTCAGCAGGTCGGTATCTTCATGGGTCCGACCCGTGTTGATGTGGACAAGGTTGTCGCAGGAAACATCGCAGCCGTAACCGGTCTTGGAGATGCAATCGTCGGGTCAACTGTTACCTCCTTAAAGGAAATGACTCCGTTCGAGTCCCTGCACCACTACTCCGAGCCGGTCATGACCGTTGCAGTTGAAGCAAAGAACACCAAGGATCTCCCGAAACTCATCGAGGTTCTGCACCAGGTCGGAAAGGAAGACCCGACTGTCCGTGTCACCATCAATGAAGAGACCGGTGAACACTTAATCGCCGGAATGGGTGAACTTCACCTTGAGGTCGTTACCGGACGTATCCGGAGAGACAAGGGTGTCGACATTGTAACCTCCGAGCCGATTGTTGTGTACCGTGAGACCGTATCACAGACCCTTACCACTCCGGTTGAAGGAAAGTCCCCGAACAGACACAACAGATTCTTCATGACTGTTGAGCCGATGCCGGAAGCAATCGTCAATGCAATCCAGAACAACGAAGTTACCATGAACATGGATAACGTTGCACGCCGTGATGTACTCGTTGGACTTGGTCTCGACAAGGAAGAGGCAAAGGGTGTTAAGGATATCTACGGTTCCAACATGTTCCTCGACTGCACGAAAGGTATTCAGTACCTGAACGAAACCATGGAACTTATCATTGACGGTATCCACGAGGCATTAGACGGCGGACCGCTCGCAGACGAGCAGGTTCAGAACGTTTTAATCAAGCTCCACGATGTAAAGCTCCACGAAGATGCAATCCACCGCGGTCCGGGTCAGGTCATTCCTGCAGTCAGAGGAGGCATTAAAGCTGCACTCTTAATGGCAGGAGACACCCTCTTAGAGCCGATGCAGAACATCCAGATTACTGTTCCGCAGGATCAGATGGGTGCTGCAATCTCCCAGATTCAGGGAAGACGCGGAATGCTTTCCACCACTGATGTCGAAGGCGACCAGATTGTGGTTAACGGTACCGCACCTGTTGCAGAGCTGTTCGGTTTCGCAGGCGATATCCGCTCTGCAACCGAAGGCCGTGCAATGTGGTCCACCGCATTTGCAGGATTTGCACAGGTTCCGCAGGGAATGCTCGC
>JAUNXT010000003.1:21182-62115 GCA_030539655.1 Methanocorpusculum sp. | reverse complement strand
CTGCGTCTGATAAAAAGTATTATTATGAGATGTAGCCAATTAAATAAGGATGGTTAAAAAATACCCAACTCTCAAGATTGAAAATATCGTTGCATCAGGTATCATTGCAAAGGATATCAATCTCGCAGAAATATCCAGCAAAATCGAGGGATGCGAACTTAATACCAAACGTTTCCCCGGTGCAGTGTACAGAATCGATGAGCCGCGCATGGCCTCTCTTATCTTCTCTTCCGGAAAAGTTGTACTTACGGGAATCAGAAACGAACAGGCTCTTGAAACCGGTCTTGAAAAGGTCCTGAGTTCTTTAAAGGACGCAGGTGTCAAACTCTTAAAAGAACCGCAGGTTGCAGTAACAAACATTGTCTGCTCGTACGATATCGGACAGTTCATCAACTTAAACAGAATCGTTGCCCGCCTCTCTCTTGAAGCAATCGAATACGAACCAGAGCAGTTCCCCGGCCTCGTTTACCGCATTAAGGATCCGAAGATTGTAGCCCTTCTGTTCTCATCAGGTAAAATTATCCTGACCGGAGGAAAGAGCCTGGATGATGTCAGAAAGGGACTTGAAGTTCTTGAGGAAGGCATTAAAGACATCCTTGAAGACCAAAAATAACTTTTTTTCAATGAATCTTTTATCCGAAACAGACGGGGAGACTGCAGTATCCGCGGCAGTATCCTTTATATCCGGGGCGGTTGCCGGAAAGAATGTACAAAACATTGTGTTTCCGGAGAGTTTTTCAGAACCCCGGGGGGTATTTGTAACTCTTACAGAAAACGGAGACCTTAGAGGCTGTATCGGCTATCCCTATCCGGTACTTCCGCTGAAAGCTGCCTTAAAGGATGCGGCATATCAGGCAGCCCTTGCTGATCCGCGGTTTTATCCGGTGCAGGAAGAGGAGCTTCCGTTTCTTGATATCGAGGTAACAGTGCTTTCGCTGCCGGAAAAACTGACCGTTCCCGCAAATCTTCGCCCCTCTGTGATTGAGATTGGAAAACACGGGCTGATTGCGGAATCGCATGGTATGCACGGTCTGCTTCTTCCGCAGGTGGCGTCAGACTGGGGATGGGATCCTGCAGAGTTTCTGGACCAGACCTGTATCAAAGCAGGTCTTCCAAAAAATGAATGGCAAAAAGATTCATGTACCATATCAGTGTTTGAGGGACAAATATTCAGAGGAGTTCATCCATGGCAGTAACATTTGAGATACTACACAAAGATATCGCAGGGAGAATCGGAAAACTGAAAGCAGGCGACCGCCAGATAAAAACACCGGCACTGCTGCCGGTGGTAAATCCGCACCTTCAGATAATCCCTCCTGCTGAAATGAAGAAGATGGGCGTTGAAGGAATTATTACCAACGCCTATATTTTCTCGAAGAGTAAAGAGTTCAGGGAACAGGCGGAAACACGCGGTCTTCATGATGTGCTCGGTTTCGACGGGCTTATCATGACGGATTCCGGCTCTTTTCAGATGATGGTTTACGGAAGCGTCGATATCACAAATGAGGAGACGCTCGGGTTTCAGAAAAAGATTGGAAGTGATATCTGGGTTCCGCTGGATATCCCGACGCTTCCCGATGAACCAAGAGAGGATGTTATCTCCCAGATGGATATCACGTGGGAGCGGATGAGAGAGGCTAAGCGGATATTCGGAGAGGATGCCCCGCTTGCGTGCCCCGTTCAGGGTGCCGTGTTCGGAGACCTCCGCAGAAAAGCAGGAGAACGCGCTGCAGAGCTTGGCTATACCTACTGCCCCATAGGGGCAGTTGTTCCTCTGATGGAAGCATACCGCTATCGTGAACTCGTGGATGTCATTATTGATGCCAAAAAGGGTCTCTCGCCCGGAGCGTGTGTGCATTTGTTCGGTGCCGGACATCCATCAATGTTTGCACTTGCTGCTGCCTGCGGCTGCGATGTTTTTGATTCTGCAGCTTATGCCCTCTATGCAAAAGACGGGCGCTATATTACGCCTTCCGGAACACTCCATCTCGATGAAATGACCGAGCTTCCCTGTGCATGTCCGGTCTGCAGAAGCCACACTGCAGAGGAGCTGAAAAAGTCCCCGGACCGGCAGAAACTGTTAGCACAGCACAATCTTGCGGTAACCCTTGCAGAAATTTCCCGTGTCCGTGCTGCAATTGCAGAGGGTACGCTCTTTGAACTGGTTGACGAACGCTGCAGGGCACATCCGAAACTGCTCGACGGGTACCGCAGGTTCCTTGAACGGATGCCGGAAATTGCAAAGTTTGACTGTTCCAGCAAGCGAAGATTCTTCTATCGCGGCTCCGAATCATGTCTTCGCCCGGAGGTTTCCCGCTATCATGAAATGGTTTCCCGGATTGAACTTTCCTCCGATGTGTTAATTGCCGCAGGAGGGCCTGTTCCGTCACGCTTTGCAGAGGTCGCGGAGTTTAAGCCGCCGTTTGGACCAATCCCGTATGAACTCGCGGAAACCTGGCCGGCAGGCCCTGCGGAGGTCCCGACCTGGGATGAGGAGATGGTTGCATACGGTATCAAAGGGCTTAAAATGCTCCTTGCGGAAAACCCGCAGACGCATGTTACAATTTCCACAACAGCACGGTGGGCAGAAACCTTCCGCCGTGAGTTCCCGGAGGCTGATGTTTTCATATGATGCAGTTTGACGTCAGAAAACATGATTTTCTGGCACGAACCGGAAATCTCAGGGTAAACCCGGAACAGATGATTCATACACCGGCAGTCTGCGAGGCAGAAGAACTTTTTCCGGAACTGCTAAACCGGAAACTGACCAACCTTCCGCTCTCTGCTCCCGCATCGGATGCGGAAAAGTACTTTGCCCGTGAATCCGAACCTGCGGCGGTTCATCCCGGGGTAACACCGGACCGGAACGCAGGTGTGTATCTGTTTTCAAACTGGAACACTGTTTTAGATGACTCAAAACGGTTCCTTGAAACTCTGGAGCAGATATACCCGAAAATTCGCCCTGATGCCGCACGGTACGCCCCGGCATCTGCACTTCCCTCAAATGCCGCAATGCTTGTCTACTGCGGATTTGACCTCTTCGACTATACCGCAGTCGACCTTGCATCGGTTCAGGGCAGGTTTCTCCTGCCCGAAGGGGAATTTGACGCTTCGTGGATGGAGAAGAACATCTGCTGCTGTGAGGGCTGTAAGACACATAACCTGAAGCTCCACAACCGGCTCGCTCTTGAACGGGAGATTTCGCTTGCGGGGCTCTGGCTCGAACGCGGGCAGCTGCGCGAATTTGTTGAGATGCGCTGCAGACTGCATGCCCCGCAGGTAGAGCTTCTCCGGAGAATCGACCGGATTCCGACCTTCGATGCCGTTCTTCCGGTTGTCAGAAGTTCGCGGTTTATGGCAAATGCAGGAGAGTCAATCAACCGCCGAGAGATTGATTTCTTTGAAGAGCGGCTCATCTCACGTTATCATCCGCCAAGAAATGACGTCTGTGTCCTTTTGCCGTGCGCATCGAGAAAACCGTACTCACTTTCCCGCTCACATCAGATGTTTGTAAAAGTCGTGGACAGCAGGGCGCACGAGGTAATTGTCACCTCCCCTCTCGGTATTGTGCCAAGAGAACTGGAACTTGTCTATCCTGCGGGACACTATGACGTGCCTGTCACCGGATTCTGGGATGCCGAGGAACAGCGCATTCTTGTTGAGCGTGTGTCTGCATATCTCGATGCACACCGGTATGAGCGGATTATCTGCCACCTTGACGGGGGTGCAAAAGAAGTGGTTCTTGAAGCCGCAAAACGTCTCGGTCTCTCCCTTGAATGTACGTGTAATGATGAGCGGCCGCTTTCGCAGGAGTCGCTTCGTGCCCTCAATGCAACGCTTGAAGGCTGCAGAAAGGTCAGGAATGATTTTATTCACGGAACACTTCTCTGGCAGTTCGGAGAGGATGTGGATACAAAAGGTCTGATTGTTAAAGGAAGATATCCACAGGTGAAGGTTCTTTTAAAGAAACAGCAGCTGTTTACAACAGACCCGTCAACAGGCCTCGTCCGGCCTACACATGAAGGATGGGAGAGAATTACCGGATACCGGATTAAAATATCCCCTGGATTTGTGCCGCAGGGAGACATTCTTGCCCCCGGTGTCGCAGAGTGTGACCCGCGCATTCGTGAAGGGGACGAGGTGTTTGTTACCGGGGAAAACTATGCGGCAACCGGAAAGGCCGTGATGAGCGCGGAAGAGATGCTTGCATCAAACCGCGGGGTTGCAGTGAAGGTTAGAAAGACACGTAAATGAGTGTGCAATGAATACAGACTGAGCGGACAATGAGTGTATTTACAACAGCAAAAGATGTTCTGCGCGGAATATTCATGGCAGCTGCAGACAGTGTGCCAGGGGTTTCCGGCGGGACAGTCGCATTTATTCTCGGGTTCTATGAAAAGTTCGTCTCCTCGGTAAATGACTTCCTCTTAGGCCCGATGCAGAAGAAAAAGGCAGCCCTGCCGTTTCTCATAAAACTCGGACTGGGATGGGTTTTCGGATTTGCAGTCTGTGCCATTGTTCTCTCAAAGGTATTCGAAGCAAACATCTATGCGTTAAGTTCGCTGTTTTTAGGTTTAACACTGTTTGCAATTCCAATTGTTATCCGGGAGGAACGGGCGGCTCTGAAAGGAAAACTCTACTGGCTGGTATTTACGGCAGCAGGTCTTTGCATCGTTCCGCTTCTCGTGCATCTGCGGGGTTTTATCGATGTCGGAGATATTTCTGCTCTGAGCTTTCCCCTTGCGGTTCTGATTTTTATTGCGGCGATACTCGCAGTCTCGGTTATGGTACTTCCGGGGATTTCCGGGTCAACGCTTCTTCTGATATTCGGGCTGTATATTCCGCTGATAACCGGAGTTAGTGCAGTGCTTCATCTTGATTTCTCGTATCTTCCGGCACTGCTTATTTTTGCCGCAGGAACTCTCGTCGGGCTTGCACTTTGTACAAAGGTTATCAGAGCCTGTTTTGAGCAGTTCCGTTCACAGACAATATACTTAATACTTGGTCTCTTAATCGGATCCCTTTATGCGATTGTAAAGGGCCCTGAGACACTCTCCGTCCCGCAGGAGATGGTGACTTTTTCTACGTTTAACTGGATGTTTTTTGCAATCGGAGCAGCCGTTATGCTTGGTCTGCAGGCACTGAAAATGTACATTGAGCGAAGGGGAATCAAAACATAACCATTTCAGAAAAAAGAAAAATTCCATTCAAAAATAAAAAACAGGTTACATCATCAGTCTGATATCAGTTCTGAGGTGTGCAACAAGCTCCCCGCCGGCAAATACCCTGATTTTACCACCTGATTCTGATACAACAACACCTATCGCAGGAGTGACTTTGGTAATTGCCGCAGCTGCAAGATGACGTCCTCCAAGACCGCTCTGGAGTTTCACATCGCGTCCGTCTGCATCCAGATAACGTCCTGCAGCTTCGATAATTCCGGTCTTTCCGATTAAAAACACACCGTCAAGCTGGGAAAACTCTTTAACACTCTCCCAGTTCTCACGTATTAACACATCCCTGACCTCTTCCGGATGTCCTTCATAGGGGTTTAGTACTCCCTGGTGAGACCACCGTTTCAGCTCATTGATATCTCCGATTATAAATGCAGTCCCTACCGGACGGCCTTCGCGTCCTTCGCGGGAAATTTCAAGGGCGAGCGAAAGTACAGAATGGACAACCTCAGGATTTGCCAGATTTGCAAACGATTCTGCAGAGAATTCATCCTTTGTCGTATCAATATCATAGACCAGAATTGCATATGGGAAAACGGCAACAATTTTTCCGCTGTCGGTCTGTGTCATAATTCTATATTGAACCACGGCATCGATGACATGATTCGAGCAGTACTCCAAAAGTGAAAGCATGGAGGTGTCATGCTTAAGTTCAGGATGGACTTCCAATACATTTATCACCGGAGTTTTCAACTCCATACCGGATTCCGCCGGAATAAATGATATAATTGCCAGTGCATTTACATCCTGAGCAAGTTTGTCAGCTGATGTAAGCAGTGTCCTGTTTTTTTCATCCGGAGTCATATGCACCTTCTGATTAATTCCGGAAGTTCCGATGGTCTGGTGGCGGTTGGAACTCCAAGAGCACGCAGGGCTTCAATCTTTGATGCGGCATCTCCTTCGCCTCCTTCAATGATAGCACCTGCATGCCCCATTCTCTTTTCTTTCGGGGCTGAGATTCCAGCAATATATGCGGCGACCGGAAGCCCTAACGCCCGGGCACGCTTTGCACCTTCAATCTCCAGATTACCTCCGACCTCTCCGATTAACACCACAGCTTTTGTTCTTCCATCCTCATGGAAGGTATCAATCACATTGGAAAACGTCTGGCCAATCACAGCATCCCCGCCGATTCCGACAATTCCGGACTGACCAAGCCCGGCGTCCGAGAGCTCTGAAATCACCTGATAGGTGAGTGTTCCGCTGCGGGACACAACCCCGATGTCTCCTTTTTTGCAGAGATTTGCAGGGATGATGCCAAGTTTGCATTCATCAGGAATCATCATTCCGGGACAGTTCGGGCCGATAACCTTTGAGCCGCATTTTTCAGCGTATGAAACAGCCCGCATCACATCATGCACCGGAATGTGCTCGGTGATGGTAACAATAGTAGGAATTCCCGCGTCTGCTGCTTCCATGATAGAGTCTCCGCAGACACTTCCCGGCACAAAGATTACGGTTGCCCCGATATCATGTTTTGCACAGGCATCGGAAACCGAGTTGTAAACCGGTACTCCGAAGACATCCTGGCCTCCTTTTCCGGGGGTCACACCTGCCACAACCCCACGTCCTCCGACAGCTTTTGCATATTCATTCATCAGGTTAATATGGAAACGTCCCTGTGAACCGGTTGCCCCCTGAACGAGAACACCGGTGTTTTTATCTGCGTAAATCATTTGCACACCTCCACTGCTGCACGGATTGCTTCATCCATAGTCTTAAGCATCTTATAGTTGTGTTTTGCAAGGAGTTTTGCTCCTTCCGCTTCATTGGTTCCTGCGATGCGGACAATTATCTCCTGAGAGACTGCGGCGTTTATGATTCCTTTTGCAACCTCATCACAGCGGGTGATTCCTCCGAGAAGGTTTACTACAATAACCTTAACCCCGGGCATGGAAGATACCAGTTTTACCGCATGGCACACACGCTCTGCATCTGCTCCGCCTCCCACATCAAGGAAGTTTGCGGCGCGCCCGTTGTAGTGGGAAATGATATCAAGGGTGGCCATGGTAAGCCCCGCTCCATTTCCGATGACACCGATTTCTCCTTCGAGTTCCACGTAGGAGAAACCATGTTTTTCCGCCTCTTTCTCCCGCTCGGTTAAGTCACGGTTTTCCGCGATTCCCTGACGAGAGAGGGCATTGTCATCGATGATGATTTTCCCGTCTGCCGCAAGAATTCCTGCAGGGGATGCGACAAGCGGATTAATCTCTGCAAGTACTGCATCCTTCGTCCGGAATACTGCATAGAGTTTTCTGACGACTGTTCCAATCTCTTTTGGAGCAGTTCCTACCACGTTTCTTACAATGAAATCCGGAAGTTCAGTAAACGACGGGTCAACATAGACTCTCCGAAGCGCTTCCGGCCGCTCTTTTGCAAGGGTCTCAATCTCGACACCGCCCTCTTCTGAAAAGATGATTACCGGACGCTTCTTCGCACGGTCGATGGTAATCCCAAGATAATACTCATGAGTGATGGAGACAGCTTCCTCGACAAGGACTTTTTCCACAGAAAGTCCTTTGATGGTTCTCCCGAAGAGCTCTTTTGCGACGGTGTCAATGTTTGAAGCGTCAGCGGGAAGGATACCACCTGCTTTTCCGCGGCCTCCTACATCAACCTGTGCCTTTAAGACGACTTTCTCGGCCACGACAGGCAGTGCAGTTTTTGCCTCTTCGGGTTTGGTAATCAGTACACTTTTCGGGGTTGGTATTCCTGCTTCGCGGAATATCTGTTTTGCTTCATATTCTCTGAATTTCATAACTGTCTCCTCACAATTTCACGCCCGATGGAAAGAGCGGTTTTGTTCTTCTCTTCGGTTCCTTTGGGCACGCTGTCAAGAACCGCATGTTCCAGTGCCTCATATGATATGATATCTGCCGCCTCCAGAAGGCCTCCAAGCATTATGACATTCGCAAACACCGGTTTTCCAAGCTGTTCTTTCGCGGCACTTGTGGCAGGGACCTCTATACAGCGGCACGAGGGTCTGCTTCTGACATACCCGGGGTCGATTAACATGACTGCATCGGATGGTGCATCACGCCCGTACTTCTGGAAGGCCGCTTCAGACATGATAACATAGAGTTTCGGGTTCATGACCTTCGGGTAGTATATCGGCTCATCGGAGATGATAACAGCCGATGCGGAAGCCCCGCCGCGTGCTTCAGGACCGTAGCTTTGGGTCTGGACAACAAAACTATCCGTATACAAGGCGGCAGCGCGCCCCAGAATCACTGCTGCGGTGATAATACCCTGACCGCCAAGACCTGAAAAGCGGATTTCGTGTCTCATTGCTTCACCTCACAGCCAAGCGGCGGGTTGTTTCTTCTGACAAACTCACCGACGACAAATTTACCAGGTGCCAGGGGAATCCCGCGCGCTGCATCCTCATCTGCCCTGGGTTTCAGGACCGCATTGTCACGCATCAGTTCTACCATCTGTGAAACCTGTTTCATCTTGTTTTTCGCACCAAATGCGGTGGGGCACTGTGCATAGGCTTCGATGAAGGAAAGACCGGGTGTTTCAAGACCGGTTTTTATTGCCGCAGTTAACTGTTTTACATGATACGCGGTCCAGCGGGCAACATAGTTTGCTCCGGCGGCAGTCGCAAGACTGCAGAGGTCAAACGGCTGTTCCTGCATACCATAGGGGGTCGTTGTTGTTATGGCCCCTTTCGGCGTACACGGACTTCCCTGACCTCCGGTCATTCCATAGATGTTATTGTTAATACAGATAACCGTCAAATCGATGTTTCTTCTGCAGGCGTGAATAAAATGATTTCCGCCGATTGCAGAACAGTCACCGTCTCCGGTAAAGACAATGACATGCTGTTTTGGTTTTACGAGCTTCACACCCGTTGCAAAGGCAAGGGCTCTGCCGTGTGTTGTATGCAGGGAGTCTGCCGCGGTATATCCTCCGGCACGCGAAGAACAGCCGATTCCTGATACAAAGGTGGTATTTTCAAGGGTCAGTCCGAGTGACTCCGCGGCACGAAGCGTACAGTTGATGATTGTTCCGTTTCCGCAGCCCGCACAGTAAATATGCGGAAGCCGGTCCTGCCGGTACCAGTTTTCCAGCGTCATAAGCGCACCTCCGTTACCGGTTTTCCTGATTTTACCGCATCTTTTGCAGCAGAGACCGCGTGACGAAGTTCATCTGCGGTATGAAGTGCTCCTCCGAGTTTTGCAACGGTTACAATCGGGATATTGGTGTACTGCCGAACCTCTTTTGCAATCTGTCCCAGATTCATTTCAGGGATGATAAAGACCTCAGCTTCGGGAAATGCTGAGAGAGCATCAGAGGGGAACGGCCAGACCGAGCGGATATTAAGATGTCCGAAGATATTTTCCTCTTCATAGTTGAGCTGCCGCACGGTTCTTGTTGGTGCCCCGTAGGAGATAAAGACGATTTTTGCATCGGGATTTACAATATCAACATCCTCAATCTCTTTCCGGTGCTTTTCAATCTTATCGACCTGCCGCCGTACGAGCGCTTCGTGCAGTTCCGCTGAATCGGTTGCCGGATATCCTTTTTCATTGTGAGTAAGTCCTGTGATGTGAACATTATGTCCGCATCCGAAGGTGGCAAACCCGGGGATTCCGTTTTCATCCGGAACACAGGGCTCAGAGCCGTTTTCAAGTTCACAGCGCGGGATTATTTCCACAGATTCAGGGATTGATATTTTTTCCCGCATGTGTCCGATGGTTTCATCCGCCATTAAAAACACCGGTGTTCTGAACCGGTCCGCAAGGTTGAATGCGCGGACCGTTAACTCATACATCTCCTGCACCGAGGAAGGAGACAGGGCAATTATGCTGTAATCTCCGTGGGAGCCGTAACGTGACTGCAGCATATCTCCCTGTGCTGCCATCGTAGGCTGTCCGGTCGAAGGTCCTCCGCGCTGTACATTTACCACAACACATGGCGTTTCGGTCATAACCGCATAACCTATGTTTTCCTGCATCAGGGAAAATCCGGGGCCGGATGTTGCGGTCATTGAACGTGCACCTGCCCATGAAGCTCCGATAACGGCAGCCATACTTCCCAGTTCATCTTCCATCTGGATGAAGGTTCCGCCGACTTTTGGAAGCCGCAGTGCCATCCGTTCGGCAATCTCTGTAGACGGGGTTATAGGATATCCTGCAAAGAACCTACAGCCTGCTGCGAGAGCCCCTTCTGCACAGGCGGTATTTCCGTTATAAAATTCACGTCCTGTCATTAGTATTCTATCTCCACTTTTTTCAGTTCAAACGGTTTTTCCTCAACCCATGAAATCGCCTGGTCCGGGCAGATTGTCTGGCACATTCCGCAGAGCTGGCGCTGATAAAGTTTTTGCAGGCGGCAGTTGGTACAGCGCTCCGGCCGGTCGAGGACAGGCATAACATAACCGCGCACCCCTGGTTTTTTCCCTTCGGTAAAGATTTTGTAAGGGCAAACCGTGAGGCAGAGGTTACAGCCTTTGCACCGCAATTCATTAATTACGAGTTTCATTATTAATACTGCTTATATTATGGATTTTATATATGTAAAAGGATTTTCTTTTAGTGAGGATTTTTTCCGAATCCGGGCGAAGGTATGACCATGCATTTATACCGCTCTTTTAATTTTCGCCACACTCTATAAATCTCAATAGTTTTTATATATAAATCTCTAATATCTATATCATGGATATCAGAAAGATTCAGATGACAGGAGGTTCTTCCTACGTCCTCTCTCTTCCGAAAAACTGGGTACGCGAACTTGGCATAAAGAAAAATGACCCGATTGGTGTCGTCTCACGTCCGGACGGCACACTTCTTATAACACCGAACATCCATTATGACAATGCGGCAAAGGTAAAAGAATTCTCCCTGAAAAACTACTATGACCTGGATGCTCTGCTCCGTTCCCTCATTGGTGCATATATCAGCGGATTTACTATCATTAAAATAACATCGGCAGTCAGAATATCTCCAAAAGTCAGACAGGTTGTCAGAAACTTTACCCAGATGACCATCGGTCAGGAGGTTGCGGATGAGACAGACAATATCATACTATTAAAGGATATTTTAAATCCGGCGGAAATGCCGTTTGGAAACACCATCCGACGGATGTATGTCATTGTTAAATCCATGCATGAAGATGCGCTCTCCGCTCTTGAACAGGGAAACCGCGAACTCGCAGAGGAGGTTGCATCAAGAGATACGGACGTTGACAGACTTCACTGGCTGATTCACCGCCAGTTCTCACTCATAACAGATAACCCCTCGCTTGCTCTTAAAATGGAGATTACTCCAAGAGAGGCTTCGACATACTATCAGATATCGCGTATCATGGAGCGGATTGGAGACCATGCAGTCATGATAGCAGAGTCGGTTCTTGTACTGCTTGACAACGACATTGATGAGTCCCTCATTCTCCGCCTCACAAAAACAGGAGAACGTGTTCTCCAGATTTTCAATACTGTTGTTCAGGAAATATATTCAGGAAGCATCTCCGGAGCAAACAATATCATTGATGAGGCGGCATCTCTGGAAACGCTGCTTCATTCTGTCAGCGAGATGATAGGAAAAATGAAGGCGGATGAAACTGTTGCAATTACTCAGATTGTTCAGAGTATTCACAGAATCGGAGAGTACAGCATTGATATTGCCGAGATTCTGATAAACAAACTTGTAGCAGACGATCCGCTCTGCTAAAAGGGAAAGCTCTCATGACACTTTCCCTCCCTGATTTTTCAGCACAGGTAAAAAACGGATACGTCAGCGATACAGTACTGCTGCAGTTCCGGGAGTTTGTGTTTTCGTATTATCGTGATTTTGGAAGACATGATATGGAATGGCGTCACACCGAGGATCCCTATCTTATTACCGTCTCAGAGATTATGCTTCAGCAGACACAGGTCTCACGTGTTGAAACAGTCTATCCGAAGTTTATCAGACTTTTTCCGACGGCAGAAACACTGGCACATGCATCTGAAGCGGATGTTCTTTCCGCGTGGCAGGGAATGGGGTACAACAGACGCGCATTATCCCTTCAGAAATTATGCAGAATCATCGTAAACGAATACAACGGTGTTTTTCCAAAGACACCGGATGAACTGATAAAACTCCCGGGCCTTGGTCCTGCCACCTCCTGTTCAATTGCAGCATTTGCCTTTAATCAGCCGGTAGTGTTCATTGAAACAAACATCAGAAGGATATTTATTCACTGCTTTTTCCGCGGACAAAGTGAGGTTGATGATTCTGAAATATTCCCGCTTGTAAAAGCTGCTCTTCCGGAAAATCCGCGTGAATGGTACTGGGCACTGATGGATCTCGGGTCTGCCATGAAACAGAGTATAGAGAATCCCAACCGGAAAAGCAGACAGTATGTGAAACAGTCCACATTCGAAGGATCAAACCGTCAGCTTCGCGGAAACGTATTAAAAAAGATGCTTGAAGTAAAGAAAGGAGATGCAGCATCCGTTGCCGCTGCTTTAGGAGGAAGAGAGGATGCAGTGAAAAAAACTCTTGAGGCGATGAAAAAAGAGGGATTTTTCGTCTGTGACGCCGAAGGTGTGTACAGGATAAAAGACCGGGACAGCAAAGATGGATAATGGTCTGGTTTTTGGATGTAATATAATTATATTTAAATATGTGTTATGAAATTCGCGGAAGTGGATATAAGGCTAAAATAAACCCAGTTTTTGAAACAAAGTTAAAATATTAAATTAATTTTTATTTCCATGCCGAAAAGGAGACACTTTCGCACCGCGCGGTCAGGTATTTATATATCCAGGAGTTGAGTTAGTATTCAGAACAACTATGACCTACATTAATGAAGTTGTAAAATTAGTCGAGTCCGAGTTTGCAGAAAAAAATGTATCTGCTGCCCTTGCATCTATTGCAGAACGTGCAGCAGCATATCCGTCTGTCATAAGAAGAAACCAGCTCTCCAAAGTGTGTATGTACACCGGAACCGTTCTATCCACACCCAAGTCACATGTCAGGAAGGATACATACATCATCTGCTGATTACAGCATAAAAAAGTAAACATCTAAAAACCAATCGAAAACAGAACAACAATCCTGAAGAGAAAAATTATGGAAATATTCAATCTCAGAAGAACAGAATCTCTGGTAAACCTTATCAGACAAGACGTACTCTCAGCCGAACAACACGAGAATATTGTACTTTCATTCATGGCAGCTGAATCGGCACACGCATAAGGAGATGTGAAACGGGAGAACTTACCATTTACGGGAAGTTGCCCGTCTGTTTATATCAGGGAGTCGCGGAGTAAAACATGTCAGAACTTACGCAGAAGATAGAACGGGCAGTAAAGTCCCCGTTTTTTGACCAGACCGGAAGAAGCGGGCACTCTTCATCACAATGTACAATTCTTAAACTCCTTCTTGAAGGGACGTGTTCATTTGACTGTGCTTACTGTGAAATCTGCACAAAGCATAAAGGGATAAGGTTCACCCCGGAAGAAGCGGCCCATGGTTTTCTTGAACTGCATCGTCAGGGAAGAGTAGGCGGGCTGCTGCTAAGTACCGGAATTCCCAGAGGTGACACTGATTTGGGAATGGAGCGGATTACTGAAACTGCGCGGCTTGTCCGTAAAGCAGGATTTACCGGATACCTGCATCTCAAAGTTCTCCCGGGTGCGGAACGCTCGGATATCGAAGAACTCGCTCGTTATGCAACACGCCTGAGCATAAATCTTGAAGCACCGGATGCCTCACATTTAGCCGAACTTGCCACGGTAAAGAATTTTAAATCCGATCTGTTAACCCGCCACAAATGGCTTGCGGATATTATGCCGCATAAACACTCCACACAGTTTGTAGTGGGAGCTGCGGATGAAACAGATGCAGATATTTTCCAGACTGTTATGACCAGTTACGAAAAATACCGTCCGGCACGCATCTATTATTCAGCATTCAGTGCACTTTCGCATACTCCGCTCGAATCACATGAAAATACCCCGTTATGGCGTGCAAACCGCTGGTATCAGGTCGACGCGCTGCTGCGTTTGTATGGATATTCCAGAAAGGAAACAGCACCTGTTTTCGATGATGACGGAATGCTGATAAACACCGACCCGAAACTTCTTCTCGCAAAAACACTTCCTCAGGTAAACCCTGCAGAAGCGACCTTTGATGAATTGCTGAGAGTTCCTGGAATCGGGGTTGTTACTGCTAACAGAATCATATTCGAACGAAAAACAGGAAATATCAGAACAACTGCAGCCCTGAAACGCTGCGGTGTTGTTCTCAGGCGGGCACTCCCGTATCTGTCACTTGAAAAAACGCATCAGATGCGCCTTTCATCATTTGAATGAAAATACACAGGCCACCGGAAAATAACCGCACCATAGAGATTAGGAAAAATCCAGGAGTGATGCTATATCCTTTGCAGACGGTACTGCCCTGCAAAACTCACCTTCATTTTTAAACGGCATTTTGGAAACAACCTTTGCAGCCGCTTTGGCTGAAATCCCCGGAATCCATTTCAAAGCGGAGATTGGGAGATGGTTAATTCTAATCGGATAGGTCAGTGCTGTAAGGGAGCGTGCACCATAAGATACAACTGCTGCTCTTACAACAGCACCGACAGGCAGTTTTTCCGGAATGCCGATGAGAACCGGGTATGTTCCCATCTGTCTTCCGAACGAAACAGGACCGGAAAACTCTATTAAAACATCTTCAAAGACAGTGCCGACGGGAAATACCCTCTCCAGCATGGGGACATCAAACTTCTCTCTGACCTCATTTTTGAATGCATGAAACTCCTTATCATGTTTTCCGATTGTATTGTTTGTATATGCCCTTGTCCCTTCAAAAGGCATCAACTGTCTGATGTTGACTCTTCTGACAAGAAGCCCTGCATCGGCAATGCGTTGTAGAAACGCTCTGTTTATTGTAAATGTCTCAGGCGTTTCCCCGGCAAGTCCTGTGATAAAATTCAGACCAGGAAGAAGCTCAGGGATACCGTGTCTGCGGACGGCTCCCACCTCATTGACAATTTCAACTGCACGGAATATCTCATCTGCTGTGCCCTTCAGATTGTTGGCCGCTATTACTGCAGGATCTGCGGATTCCACACCAAATGCCGCAGTATCGCCTGCTGTATGTCCTTCAATTACAGCACACAGAGCCTCACGGGAGGCATCTTCATGATGGGCAATCGTTCCGGGATTTACGTTATCGATGTGAAGTGTCTTTAATTCCGGTGCTGCATCCCGGATGCCGGAAAATAGTTTCCGCAGTTTGTCAGCATCCGGTTTTGGAAACTCCGCACCGGATACACCGTATGTTAACAGGTCAGGTTGTCTTCCAAGACGGAAATGGCGTGCACCTGCTCGATAGAGCGCCTCTACCTCAGAAAAGATTCCAGAAAGTTCCCGGTGCCTTGGAAGTCCGTAAAACGGCTCGGTACAAAAAGCGCAGCCGCCTGTAATACTGCGTGAACACCCTTTTGCCGTTTCAAGTTCAAGCATGACATTCGGATAAAAGGGATGTTGTCGGATAATGTCGGCACCTGCTTTTGTAAAAGTATCATAGTCGCTGTATGAAAGCATTCCTTTTGCCTCCCCGCCTGAAAGCCAGAAGGAAAGAGCCGCCGCAGGATCTCCCTCAAGGACTCCGGTCCATCCTGCTGATGTGACTGTTTCAGCCTTTTTCCCTCCCTGATCTGAGTATCCAAATGAAACAGGGCCTCCGAGAAATGCTGTTGTTTTGCCGGAAAATGATGCTCCAAGCTGCTGTATTTCAGTAAGTGCTGCAGGAGTTCCCGCCAAATATTTTCCGGGAACAGTAGTTCCTGCAACCATAACTATAAGAGATGCATTTCTCAGCTTTGCGGTTGTAAACGGGTCTTTTCGCAACTGGTCAATGGTAAAATATGCAGGGTTTTTCCCCGCGGTTTTTAAAACTCCGGCAACTGTTCTGATATATGGGGATATGTAGGGAGGAACTCCAAGACATGCTGGTTCATCCACATATCCGTCGATGATGACTGTATCAGATATCATGGCCTGCGAGATGCAGAAGTTTTCTGGCAATCTGCAGTTTTCCATGTTTTACCGGATCAACCAATTTGTCATCAAGATCAAACCCAATCAGACAAACATCTGCCGCTCCTAACTCATATGCAGCAAATACACAGCGGTCTCCATCCGAGAATCCTCCAAAATTATAGATATTTTTGAACGGGGCAGACTGTGTCGTTCCAATGACAGGACCTTTTATTTTAGGCACCCATGATTTGAGAAGTGGAATGTTGTCTCCATGTGCATGGACTGCGATGAGGGTCCCTTTTTTGTTCATCTCCAGCACATCATCATCTAATCCATCCAGATCGGTAAAAATGATATCCGGAGTGATTCCACAGTTTGCAAGTGTCCGTGCTGCGGCATCTGCTGCGATTACGGTGTATCCGGTAAACTCAGTTCCTTCTGCCTCACCTGCCAAACACGGGGCATTTCCTGCAACAACAATATGTTTTCCTGCGATGCGTTCTTTCAGGAGGGGGAAATCATCACGCGTTAAGAGAGTGGAAAGAAGCTCTGCTGCACGCTCATCATCCTCACGTGAAAATCCGAAGTAGTCCAGGATTCTGGTATAATACGGCTCCCAGACATCAAACTTCATGCACGAATCTCTTTCTGCGGCTCGTTCTCTTCCTCATCTTTTGTCAGACCGAGAAGTCTTATTAAGTTTTTCATAATCGGATCGACAACCATGTCAAGCAGTTTTTCTTTGTCTTTTGCGAGGGTAAATGTGGAGAGAGGGATGGAGAGTGCGGCCATTGTTGCATGACCTCCTGCCGATGCTCCGGGGATTGAAGAGAAGGCTTCTTTCATCACATCACCCAGATGCAGCCTTACATCGCGGTTTCTTCCCGAACAGACGATGGCAGTATCAGTGATACCATACACAAATGCTGTATTCACCCCCTCAAGATTAAGGAGCATCTCCGCTGCCTGCGGAAGAGCGTCACGGTTTCGTATGTAACCTACGTTGGAGCCAAGATATCCCTGTTTTATGACACTGTTCTGAATAGCTCTTCCCATTATGTCAAGTGTTTCCTTTGATATAGATGGTGTCATGACCAGTTCCAGAAGTGCTTTGTCGGTAAAGGGAAGCAGATATGCGGCATTATGCATATCCTGCGGATAAATATTTCTCTGGAAATCTTTTGTATCAGAACGTATTCCGTAAAAGAGTGCGGTTGCGACCTTGGTGTCTATTGTGATGTAGAGTTCCTGTATGTACTGTGAAAGAACCGATGCTGTTGCTCCTGCCTCTTCTCTTATGTCAACAAATGCCGGAGTTATCTTACGTGCCACTCCCTCCTGACTGTGGTGATCAATAATGATGTCAACCGGAGTATCTTCCGGAAGATCATTGTTTATTCCGGGGCCTCCGCAGTCAACAAGCGCCAGATGGCTGCACTCAGCCAGAATTTCCGGCGTGAGTCGTTCCATTTTGATTTCAAAAAGATTTACGAATGCACGGTTTTCCTGATGACCGACGTTTCCTTCATAGAGAATCCTGCATTTAAGTTTTCCTGCAGTGGCATCCTCTGTGATTGCAGCTAATGCCATAGCAGAGGAGATTGCATCGGGATCCGGATTTTTATGGGTAATTATTCCAAGGGTTCCTTCCCATGAACTAAGCAGGTTATGAAGCTTTTGTGCACTTCTTGTTGCCCGCAAAACCTCCATGTGATTTAATGCAGAACGGGCAAAGACAGTCTGGGGGTAGAGTACAACATCCGCTCCGTTATCCGCCAGTTCCTCTGTTGAAAACGGATCTATCGAGCGTGCAACGATGTTACACTGCGGGAATTTATTGTGCAGGTGCACCACCGCGGAAAGGTTTGCCTCCTTACTTGTGGATACAACAAATGCAGCCTCCGGCTCCGGAATTTTCATGTAGAGAGCATCTGAGAGCATATCTCCTGCCATCACCTGGTGTCTATGGTCACGAAGATCCTGCAGACGTTTTTCGTCTATATCGATGAGAAGAACATTTTCATCATCTTCGTGGAGTTCTTCGAGGATGTTGTAGCCAAGGCTTCCACAGCCGAATATTATGTATTTTATTTTTTTATTGGACGGTTCGACCGGATGTTCAGTTGGTTTCACAGCGGGTGTCTTCACAGGTTTATTAACCTTAACCGTTTCTTCCACTTCTTCGGGAGGGGGGAGGATAGTACCCTGCTTGGTTTCCGCTTTCTTTTTCGTCATACTTACGTGTTTGATATGTTGAGGTATAAAAGACCTTCTTATGACTGAGATGGGGGAAGACGTTTGATAAAGTATAAATACATAAGAGACATACATGTAATGTCAAATTTTAACTGGGCCCGTGGCTTAGTCAGGCATAGCGTCGGACTCTTAATCCGAACGTCGGGGGTTCAAATCCCTCCGGGCCCGCTTTTGTGTTTTGCGAGCGATTTTGGGAGTTTATACTCAATATTTAGATTAGAATATAATGTGACTCATAGTCTCCCTGCTCATTCCCTCTATCTTTATCTCCCTTTGCAACAAATAAAATAATATATCATGGTATCACGTGCTCTTATCAGATGGTATAGGATAACATATGCAGTTGTTGTCTTCTTTGCCAGACCATATGTACGGTTCGGACTGCATTATACTTGGGACAAAGTACCGAAGACACACACACCCTACCTTGCCATATCAAACCACACAACCCTCTGGGATTTTCTGCTGGTAGGGATTCCCTTAAAAAAACAGATGTACTTCGTCGCAGGAGAACATTTATTCAGAAACAAATTTCTGCGCCGCTTTGTCCTCTGCCTTGACGGTCTTGTCATCAGAAAGAAAGGAGCTCCTGCAGATGACATGATTGCAGAGATGAAAGAGGTCTTAAAAGCAGGAGGAAATGTGTGGATGAGTCCGGAAGGTACTCGTTCAATCAACGGAGAATCAGCCTTTATCTCACCTGCAACCGGGAAACTGGTCAAAGAATGTGCTGCTCTTGGTGCAGGACTTGTAACATACCGGATTCACGGAGGATACCTGCGCAGACCCCGCTGGGGTAAGCATCCCCGAAAAGGAAAGATGTGGGGGGAGTTCGTCCGCGAATACCGTGCGGAAGAACTGCAAAAGATGAATGTTGACGAAATCAACAAGATTATCAATGAAGATATGTATGTCAACACCTTTGAGGACCAGAAGAAAAACCCGACACCGTACATCGGTCCTGTCCTCGCAGAAAATCTTGAAACAACCCTTTACGTCTGCCCGAAGTGCCACACTTTAGGAAAACTGACCAGCAAAGACGACAAACTCTCCTGTGAATGCGGATACACAGTCAGATTTAATGAATACGGGCTTTTTGAACCGGTTGACGGTGGAGAGCTGATTATTGACAACATCGCATCCTGGGACCACTGGCAGCGTGACTATCTGAAGAGCAAAGTCCCAGAGTTCCTCACCTATCCCGATGACAAACCGGTTGAATCAGATGATTGTCAGATATTAAACAAAATCGGCGCACTTAAAAGTGTTGACTGCATGGGAAAAGGAACATTCGGGATTTACAAAGACAGATTCGAGTTTCACTCCCCTGAAAAGACATTTGTATTCCCGTTCAGTGACATCGCTGGATTTGCTTTTTCGCTGCAGATGAAGATTCTCTTCTCACTGAAGGATGGAACCTACTATGAAGTTGAATCGGAATTTCCGCGCTCCGCGTTCAAATACATGGTGCTGTACCGGTTCCTAATCGGAAAAGAGTATTACTGATATGCTGACAGGAATTACAGGTACACCGGGCTCGGGGAAAACCACCGTTGCAGAAACGCTTCGAAAACGAGGTATTCGGGTCCTTGATCTGAAAACAACGGTTTCTCCGTTTGTTATTGGAAATGAAGACGACTCGGACATTATTGACACCGATGCATGGGCAGATTCAGTTATAAAATCCGGCATAGACGGATTTGCGGAAGGTATGCTTGCGCATTACCTTCCCTGCGATAAACTGATTATTCTCCGGTGCAGACCCGATGTACTGAAAGAGCGCCTGAACAGCCGCGGCTACTCCTCTGAAAAAATTCGGGAAAACGCCGAAGCCGAAGCACTTGACGTTATCCTGATTGAGGCTGTTAATGCATATAAGCCTGAACAACTATTTGAGATAGATACAACAAATATAGATGCTGAAAAAACTGCAGACCTGATTTTAGCATTTACCGAAGGAAAACTTCCGGCGGCCTTCGGCTCAATTGACTGGTCTGAATATGTGATGAATCTATGAGTCTTGAATCCCTTCGCCCGAAAATCCAGTGGATATTAACCCCTGTCGCAAAATTCTTCTCCCATCTTCCCGTCACTCCGAACGGATGGACAATCGTGTCGTTATTCTGCGCGTTCGGCGCAGGCGTGGCTTTTGCATTTGGAAAACCGCTTCTTGGCGTTATCCTTGTTTTGCTAAATGCAGTCTTTGATGTTCTGGACGGCGCGTTGGCACGCTACATGAACAAGGCAAACCCTATTGGAGATTACCTTGACCATGTCTTTGACCGTTATGCAGACTGCGCGATTATTATTGGTATCCTCGTCTGGGGCATTATGGGGACAAATGCATGGACCTGCCCCGTTCCGGCATGGGTCATTGGTATTTTTGCCATCACCGGGGTTCTGCTTTCCTCCTACATGGGAACACAGGCACAGGCAGTCGGGCTGAAACGAAACTACGGCGGTGTTTTAGGAAGAGCTGACCGGCTGATTCTGCTGATTGTGCTTGGAGTTGCCGAGTTCATCTACCCAGACCCGGTATTCCTGGGGCTTTCTTTCCTCGGATGGCTCCTGATAATCTACGGTGTTCTCGGACATATCACTGCAATTCAGCGGTTTGTAATGGGCGTCCGTGATCTCAAAAGAGAAGGAAAGAAAGAGTAAAACACTACATTTAAAGCTGCTGCCGGAAAAGACAAAAAGATTACTTCCTTCTTTTGATGGAGAGTATGCGGCCCCATGTGTACATAGACAATAGGCCGGGGATTAAAGCTCTCTTTTTTTCGTCTAAATTACGGTTTTTAATTTATTTATGAGCAGACACTGCTAGGAAAACAGACCACCTATCCAGCTGCGGAACTGACCTCCAAAACTCCAGTCGAAATATCATGCCGCAGAGGTTTTATCTTATTAGCACAAATAATATTCATAATATGAATGACGCCGAGATTTTAATGAACCCGAACGATTTGGTTCAGTATCTGAAAAAGGCTCCGGAGTTCTTCACCAAAGACGACATCGTCCGCTTCTGTGAAGACAACGGAATCCGCTTTGTCAACTTCCATTATGCGGCAGCAGACGGGAAATTAAAGACATTAAACTTCGTAATCTCCTCGAAAGAGTACCTTGAAACAATTCTTTCCGACGGAGAACGTGTCGACGGAAGCAACATCTTCCCATTCATTGAGGCAGGGAGTTCCGACCTCTACGTTATCCCGCGCTACGCTACTGCATTCATTGACCCGTTTGCGGAAATTCCCACGCTTGACCTGCTCTGTTCATACTATGACAATACAGGAAAACCGCTGGCATCCGCACCTGAGTACATCTTGTCTCAGGCAGTACAGGCATTCAAGAAAAATACCGGCATGGAGTTCAAGACATTGGGAGAACTCGAGTACTATGTCATCTGTGATGAAGAAGAGTTCTATCCTGGATGCGACCAGAAAGGATACCACGAATCAGCACCATTCTGCAAATTTGAGGATATGCGCGTTGAGGCCATGCAGATGATAGCAAAAGCCGGAGGTAAAATCAAATACGGACACTCAGAAGTCGGATGCTTCACCAAAGACGGAAAATACTACGAACAGCATGAAATCGAGTTCCTTCCCGTATCTCCGGTCCTTGCCGTTGAAGAGATTATCTTAGCAAAATGGATTCTTCGAAACCTCGGCGCTCAGTATGGAGTAACGGTTTCCTTTGCACCGAAAATCACCGTCGGAAAAGCAGGGTCCGGGATGCACTTCCATATGCTTGCTGAGAAGAATGGGAAAAACCTCATGGTCAAAGACGGTGTATTGTCCGATACTGCAAAGCGCATGATAGCAGGAATCCTCGATGTAGGGGACGCCGTAACCGCATTCGGAAACACCATTCCGACATCATATCTGCGTCTCGTGCCCCACCAGGAGGCACCCACTTACATCTGCTGGGGAGATAGAAACCGCTCGGTGGTTGTCCGTGTCCCGCTTGGATGGAATGCATCAAACGATATGGCAGCCGAGGCAAACTTCGGACTTAAGAGAAAGACAGATAAGATGTCCAAGCAGACCTTTGAGTACCGCGTAGCAGACGGCTCAGCGCAGCTCTATGAAACTGTGGCTGCATTAATCGCCGGAGCAATGCACGGACTTGAAATGCCTGATGCACTTGAAGTCGCAGACAAACTCTATGCCTCAGGAAACATCTTCGACAAAGAATATGTAAACTTCCTCAAAACCTTAAACCAGCTTCCGACCTGCTGCTTTGAATCGGCAGAAGTCCTGGATAAAAAGCGTGAGCTGTTCGAAAAGAATGACATCTTCCCTGCTGGCGTCATCGACGCCCAGATTGAAAAACTGAAAGCTTACAAGGACAAGGGACTTTCCGATAAAATCTTAGGCGACGATAAGAAATTTGCAGCACTGGTAAACGAATACATCCACATCGCATAATCGTGTCAGAAGAAGAACAAACACCAGAATCCATAAAAAAACTGCGTACCTCCAGCAGGGCAGAGCGGTTTAAACAGGCATTCTCTAAAGGACAGATACTTGGAACTGTTGAGCGCGCAATAGGAATCTGGTATCCCGGACCAAATGATGTCCCAGACGATACAAACCCGGAACTTCAGGCTGTATTTGCCGCATATGTTGAAAAACGTCTTGGGGGCGCGTACTCATGCGCGGTGCGCGATGTTAGAGAACCGGGAACCCCCAATCTCATAATTCTTGCAAACAGCACACAGAGACGATATGATGCAGTGACCTGCTACAGAAGCCAGATGTTTATCGGAGAAGACGGTGAACCGTATCTTCCGTGGACCACACAGGAAACCTATGATAAACTGGTAAAATTCGCAGAAGAAGAGTCGACAGATATCTATATTATCATCGGACTTCACGGATTTGCCGACTCCCCGAAATTCCTGTTCTGCGTTCCGCTGAAAGAAGCCGCAATTGATCTGAAAAAAAGTATCCTCTCCGCGCATGAGATAAAAGAAGACGGCATATTCTTCTCATAATTTTTTATAATTTTTATCAGATTTTATTTATCTGCTCATATTTCAGATTTCATTCACAGGGCCAACCCCGGGAGACCGGAACGGAATTAATATATATTACGAAAATAAAAACTAAATTATATGCCTAACAAACAGATATCCGAACTCTTCGACATGCATGTCTATTCAGAGCAGGCGGTTTATATCGGAAAGGTCGAAGATGTCATACTCGACGTAACCAATAAAAAAGTAAGCGGGCTTGCCCTCAATGATATTAACAAAAAAGTTATCGACACTAAAAATTTTACGGGGCTTATCCTGCCGTACCGTATCGTAAAGGCAGTCGATGACATCGTCATTGTCCGCCACCTTCCGCAGATGTTCAAACAGGAAGTTGTCTTCGGAGACTGATTTTTGTACACCGAAATGAAAGACAGGGAGATTTTCTCCCGTCTTACCACCACCATGCCGTTTGTTATCCGGCTTGATGGAAGGTCATTTCATACCGTATCGGCAGACTATCTCAAACCGTTCGATGAAAAATTTTCAAACCTGTTCGTAGAGACGGCAGAACTGCTTTTCAGCAAATCAGGGCTTTCTCCTGACTTTATCTACACATTTTCGGATGAGATTAGTCTGTTTATCACAAAACCGGTTTTTGACTGCAGAGTTGAAAAACTTGTATCAGTCTCTGCCGGTTTTGCATCATCTGCATTCACCATGGAAGCATCATCTGCTTCCCCGCTTGCATTCGATGCGCGAATCATCCCAGTTTCCGAAGCACAGTTTCCCGCATACCTCGCATGGCGTCAGGCAGAAGCATGGAGAAACCACATAAACGGCTATTGTCAGAAAATACTGACAGAATCAGGAATGTCCGCAGCCGCTGCACAGAAAAAACTCAATGGTCTGAATGCGGAAAAACTGCATGAACTTGCTTTTTCAAATGGAATTAATCTTGCAAAAACACCGGTTTGGGAACGACGCGGAATTGCTCTTTATCGTGGAGCCGAAACAAAGGAAGGATACAATCCGCTGACAGGAGAAGCTGTGCAGGTTGTAAGAAATACCGTGGTAATTGACCGGAATCTCCCGCTTTTTAAGACAGAAGAGGGGACAAACTGGGTTTTCTCAAAGATAACAGTTCCTCCCACATGTATATAATCCAGAAAAAACAAATAGAATATAAACAAACAGGACGAGATAAATGACCGCAGACACACTTATCCTCTCGGTAGACAGAGACGATGATGTAGGGTACAAAGCAAAAGTGGATACGCCGGTCATTGGAAGAGAAGCCTGTCTTGAGGCCGCACAGAAACTCGGCATAGCAGACCCTGAAGATTCAGATACAAATGCCATCTTCCAGGCGATAAAGACGTACGACGAGGAAATTGCACGGGGAAACTCTGCAGAGATTGCGGTAATCTCCGGAAACCACCTGAATATGCTTGAGGGGGACAGGAGAATTGCAAAGCTCTTAGAGGAGGTCATTGAAAAGACGGGA
This sequence comes from Methanocorpusculum sp., assembly GCA_030539655.1. GTDB lineage: Archaea > Halobacteriota > Methanomicrobia > Methanomicrobiales > Methanocorpusculaceae > Methanocorpusculum. The sequence goes on along the minus strand of JAUNXT010000003.1, from coordinate 37,156 downwards.
GTGTCTGAGTGTATTTTAATCTCAGACGGTGCAGAGGACGAGTATGTACTTCCGATTATCCAGTCCCAGCTTAAGGTTGTTGGAATTGTACGGGTTACCATAAAACAGCTTCCAAATATTGAGGGTACGTTCTACATTATTAAAAAACTCTTCAAAGATCAGAAGTTTGCAAAAAGAGTCTTAGTCCCGCTGGGATTCCTGCTGGTAATCTGGGCAATCGTTGCGCTCTTTATGCCTGGTGTTTCTGCCCTCCTCGTTGTTGTCGGGATTCTCGGCCTCATTCTTCTTATCAAAGGATTTGACCTTGATGACAAACTCATTGCCTTCTTTAAGAATCTCGGACAATCCATCAAACGCGGCAGATTCGCAGCTATTGCCTACATAGCAGCGTTAGTATTGTGTATAATCGGTATTATCTCAGGTTTGACAAGCATCGTTGTTAATTATCCGAATGCCGGAAATGCTTCGCTCCTCTACAACATATTCACATTCTGTTACGGCGGAATGCTCTGGTTTATCGGAGGTGCCCTGGTTGCTGCAGGAGGAAAAGTCCTTGATACAGTCCAGAATAACATAAGCGGGCTGTACCGTGTCTATGTTGTTCCTTTCTTTACCCTTTCTGTCGGATTAATTCTTGAGGGGGCTGTTCTGTTCTTCCTTACAGTTGTCCCGAAGGAGCCATTCCCGCTTACAACAATGCAGGGGATTGTTGCATTTATTATCCTCATAGCAGCAGGTCTTCTCATCGCGTTTGTCGGCATTTATACACGGCCGATGGTTCAGAAAAAAATCAACGAATGGATGGTAAAAAGGAAAGCGCTTGAAGCAGAGATTGAAGAACATGCAAAGAGCGGAAAACCGTTGTACCGTAAAATTAAATTCTAAACTCATTTATTCTCTTTCTTATATTTCCTTTTTTTCACCGGATTACAATGAAGATACATAAATCCCTGTACATCCAACATATCTGCAATTAGAGGAGAGAATTCATGGAATATCGAAGATGCGGGCGGGTGCCGCATGATATCAGTGCTGTAGGTCTCGGCGGGGAATGGCTTTCCGGGAAAAGCAGAGAAGAGGTAAAATCTGTTATTGATGCCGCAATTTCTTCCGGAATGAATTACATAGATATCTTTATGCCTGACCCGGAGGTGAGATCGAACATCGGGTATGCTCTAGCCGGAAGACGCGAAAAGATGATGATTCAGGGACATCTCTGTACAGTGTTCGAGGACGGCCAGTACAAAAGAACACGCGATATAGAGCAGATAAAATCCTCATTTTCCGACCTCCTGACCCGCCTGCAGACTGACTATGTCGATGTCGGAATGCTTCATTATGTTGATACAGAGGAAGACTATGCAGCGGTCTTTGAATCAGAGATTATCAGATATGCGCTCGAGTTGAAAGAAAAAGGAGTTATCCGCTATCTTGGCATGAGTTCACATAATCCTGTAACAGCACTTCATGCCGCGGAGTCTGGTCTGATTGACATTCTGATGTTTTCCATCAATCCTGCATACGACATGGAGGATGCGGAGACTGATATCTACAAACAGATGGAGTTTGCCGCATTTTCAAAAGAGACCTGCCGGCCGGATTCTGCGCGCCGCGACCTCTATGCCGCATGTGAATCGCTGGGTGTCGGAATTGTTGTTATGAAACCGTTCGCGGCAGGGAGTCTTCTTGATGCTGCAAAATCTCCGTTTGGATGTGCCTTAACCCCTGCAGCATGTATATCGTACTGCCTGGAGCGTCCCGGCGTCATCTCGGTTCTTCCAGGGCTCAGCACTCCAGAAGAAGTAAATACAGCAACTTCGGCACTGTCTGCTTTGCCGGAAGAAAAAGATTATGCATCGATATTATCATCCTATACCAAAGTCAGAATTACCGGGAGCTGTATGTACTGCAGCCACTGTCTTCCCTGTTCTTCGCACATCAATATCCCACTTGTAGCAAAACTAACTGACATGGCGTTAGCAGCAGAGAATGTACCGGAATCTGTGCGCGGGCATTATGAGGCACTGTCTGCGAATGCGGATGACTGTATCGAGTGCGGACGGTGTGAGACACAATGCCCCTTCCGGGTATCTGTTATCGGGATGATGAAACGTGCGAGAAGAGTCTTTGGATAAAGCACTCTCTGCCGGAGAAAACTTAAACAATTAATAATCAGGCGACGAATAATATAGATGTGTGAGAGGGAGCACGCGGTTTACGGTGAATAATCACTGAGGAAAGTCCTCCCGCCTTCAGGCACGCAGCCGTACGCAAGTACGGGTGGCGAGAGTCACAGCTCTGGAACAGAAACGATACGCATCCGGCGGAGTAATGACGCAGAAATGCAGAACGCTGAAACCGGTATGCGATGGAACGGCGAATCTCTGCGGGCGAAAGTTGAAACAGGGTTAAAAGACCGCCTGATCAATACCCGGGTACAACGCTAAGCCAAATACCGCTAAAACAGAAGGAGGCTTATCACTCCGACTCACGCAATTCTTCTTTTCTTGAATTCCGGTTACAGCGAGACTAAACTCCCTCACTCATGCCAGGTGTGTTCAAATGCGGCACAAATCGAGGATGCAGTTTTTTCTCCGACACCTTTTACCGACATCAGTTCTTCCTTTGTCGCAGACATTATCCCTTTGAGTGAACCGAACCTCCCCAAAAGAAGACGTGCCGCTTTTGGCCCCACATCCGGGAACGAGGTCAGAATATAAAGCACTGCATCATTTTCCGAGCGGGCATTCTTTGCTTTATGCTTTGAACGCTCCGGATGCGGCTCACCCGTCTCACGCCGTGCAAATGCATAAATCATCTGCGCGGTCTCTTCTGCATCTTTGGTGAATAAAATGGATATATCATAGTCAGCCGCGATGGAGGCAAGCGTATTTCTGACGGCATTCGGATGGATATTTCTGGCGCCGTAAAGGTCTGATATCCCGCCGCCTTCGATTATCAGAACCGGACGCAGTGCGGAATCTGCGAGTTTTTTCATCTGACCGAAGAGATCACGGTCAACCAGAGTATCGGCAAAATCCTGTACCGTCTTTCGTTCAATGACAATTCTGCTTCCTGCAGCATAGTCGCCGGCATCCATATGCATCAGGGTGATGCGCGCCCCGAGACTGCTTAACACCTCGGCTACCTTGGATGACATCTCACGGTTATCAATAACAACATGAGGCCGCGCCTCTTCTTCTTCACGGGCAGCTTCAATTACCGCGTCTGCCAGGGTCATCTGCCCGCTTTTTTCAGGAAGACCATAGGATGCGCTTCCTGCTGCAGGAATTTCCGATAGAATCTGCGGTGCCTGAGCAGCTGTCGGGACAACACCGGACTTCATCACGGAAACACCTTTAAGCATCTTTTTCTCCCTTGCATCGCTTACCCAGCGATATGTTTCATCAGCAGTGCCTTTGGTGATGAATACAAGAATCTTACCTGAAGAGTTCCTGCCGGTTCTTCCCTTTCGTTGGATACTCCGGACCTCTGATGGGACTGCCTCGTAGAATATCACAAGGTCAGTGGCCGGAATATCCAGCCCTTCTTCACCTACTGATGTTGCCACAAGGACAGGGTACTCACCTTCGCGGAACTTCCGGATTGTTTCAATCTGCTGTTTCTGCGACAAACCCTTTTCCGAATCGCGGGATGCCTGCCCGACAAACCGCTGTGCAGCGATTCCTGCAGCATTCAGGTAGTCTGTAATCATCTGTACGCTGTCACGGAAGGAGACAAACACAATGATTTTTGCATCGGGCGACTCAAGCAGCTGTTCCCGGACAGCACGGACAACCGCTGCGGCCTTAGGGTGAATCTCTGTGGTCCACTCTTCAGTCATCGCCAGAATCCTCAGGAATCGTGAATCAGAAACAATGCGTTTTGAGGCTTTACTCCCGCCGCCTGCGGCTTCATTTTGCAGCCGCAGCAGGTATGTTTTAAGTGCGGTCGAGCCCTGGGATTCGGCAACGGTTACTCCGTGTCTGAGCTTCATCAGCTCCGCATGCACAGATACTGCCGTATAGGCAGTGCTGTCCCTCTGCTGCATTCGCATCTGAATCTGCGCAAGCACGCCGTTTAATGCTTTCATGGAAAGAGCCGTCCGCTGCGGCACACGATAATTCAGCGCCCGGAGCTGACTGATGCGGTCCTCAATCATGCTGTTTAAAACAGAAACCGCAAGCCAGAGCTCTTCGGGAAGCTCAAGGGTTACATAGGTCAGCTCACGTTCATGGACGTACGGCCGTACATCTGGATCGTCTTCGGTTCTGCTTTCCACAATCTGAATCGACAGGTTGCTGCAAATCTCCGCGACATGTTCACTGTCTGACCCGGGAGATGCAGTCATGCCGAGAAGAAGCGGATTTTCTGCCGTTTCATTGTAGCGTTTTGCTATGAAAACATAGGCATAGTTCCCGGATGCATGATGGCATTCGTCCACGATTAAAAGAGAGACGTCGTTTAGATTGTACCGTTCGGCGATGAGGTCGTTTTTGACAGCCTCAGGTGTTGCCACACAGAACCTAGAGGAGGTAAAAAGCTGGACACGTTTTTCCGGCTTTGTTTCCCCGGTTATCATGACCACATCTCCTTCATCTAAAAGGAGATTTTGTGAAAAATATCTGTGATGCTGCTCTACAAGCGGTTTTGTCGGGGCAAGCATCAGGATTTTTCCGCTGTCAAGACGTTTTGCGGCGAGCAGGAGAGCGACCGCAGTCTTTCCCATTCCGGTCGGAAGCACAGCGAGGGTATTTCCGGATTCAGCATGTTCTGCGATTGCTGCCTGATATGCACGCTCTTCGATGGTGTTTTCCGGGATGTGACTGCGGCTTATGTACGGCATGGATTTTTGTGATTATTCAGATATTTACAGGGTGTCGAATGCGAGCCGTCCGTTTAAGAGAAGCGGAAGCTTCGTGATAACATCTGCTATGGGGATACGCACCTGTTTCATGGAGTCACGGTCACGAACGGTGACTGATGCATCCTCTTTTGTGTCATAGTCCACGGTGATACAGAATGGTGTTCCAATCTCGTCCTGTCTCCGGTAGCGTCTTCCGATTGCTCCTGCGTCATCGTATTCGGTCTGGATTCCTTCATTCTGGAGGGCAGATACGATTTCCCTTGCAGCAGTGTCAAGTCCATCACGCGCCATCAGCGGTAAAACCGCGGCCTGCACCGGAGCAACGACCGATTTAAACCGCATAACAGTTCTCGGCTCTCCATCTGCAACATCCTCATGCCAGGCATGCTCCAGTACCATGTAGCAGATGCGGTCAATTCCATAGGACGGTTCGATGACGTGCGGCATGACCTCTTCGCCGAAGACATCTTCCATTTCATCCTTTACCGTGTACATCTCCGGGGTTACGTGTATTTCCTCACCGTCAATGGTTAGGTGAATACCGTCTGCAGCAGGTTCTGCATTTGCCATTGCTTCAGCAACTGCCTTTGCTTTTCCGCGGAATACCGGACCTAACTTTCCGAAGTTGGGGATTACGGCTTTTCTGTGCTCCTTTCTCGGTTCGGCATACTGAACGAAAACAGTGTTTTTCTGACCGGATACACGGGAGTGCGCCTTTAAGTCATAGTTTGTTCTGTCTGCGATTCCGACGATTTCAACCCAGCCAAAGCGGTCCGAGTAGGCCTCTGCATCCCAGCAGTCTGTTGCATAGTGTGCACGTTCGTCAGGCATGTGCTGTCTGAATCTGATTTTTTCCGGATTGAATCCGACGGTTGTTAAGATATCGTGGGTCATCGCCACATAGTAGGCGACATATTCGTTTGCTATGATTCCTTCATCAACTGCCTGACGCATGGTTCTGACAATGGCAGGCTCGTCTTTTTCCTGCTGTGCGATGCCGCAGAGAGGCATGGAATAGTCTGCGTAGCGGGAGAACTGCGGATGGTTCTTTTCATCCGGATGGACGAAGATTTCTGCTTCTGCCTGCGTGAATTCACGAAGGCGTATCATTCCCTGACGCGGGGAAATTTCATTACGGTAGGATTTTCCAATCTGAACAGCACCAAACGGGAGGTGGTCACGATAGAATCTAAGAAGCCGCGGGAAGTCAACGAACATTCCCTGTGCGGTCTCGGGACGGAGGTATCCTTTTCTCTGTCCTCCGGGTCCGATTGAGGTGGTAAACATCAGGTTGAAGTCGAAGACGTCGAGGTCTCCTAAGACTTTACCGCAGGCAGGGCATTCCTTGTCTTTTAATACCTCGCGGAGTTCCTCTTTGGACATGGTTCCCGCATGCGGAATGCCGAATGCTTCTGCAACATGGTCTGCACGGAGGTATTCATTACAGTGCGGGCACTGGAACATTTTGTCGGAGAATCCGCCGACGTGTCCAGATGCCACGTAGATTGGTTCGATGCCGACCGTGGGGCATTCGATTTCATAGTATCCTTCCTGGACGACATAGAATCTGCGCCAGATGTTTTCGATGCGGCGCTTGAGCATGGCGCCAAGGGGCCCATAGTCGATGAATCCTGCAACCGAGCCGTAGATTTCAGAGGAGGGCCAGACAAATCCTCTTCTTCTGGCAAGTTCGGTGACTTTATCGTAAGTATCTTCTGTTTCTGACATTTGTGTGTAATTATTGGTTGGGATAGATATTATATTATCCGGATGATGCTGTCCGAATAAAATCCGCAACAGCTCTTAATTCACAGCAAAATACAGTAATCCAAAAAAAAGAAATTATTCTTTCAGGAGTTTTTTCATCAGGGAAATGATAGTCTCCTTATTTGCGAAGTTTTCGATAACCGCATACTCCGCATCGATTTCAATATCAAACTCCTCTTCAAGCTGGCTTACAATCTCAATCAGCTCAAAGGAGTCGAGCGTTCCATCTTCCATCATATTCTCACCGCTGTAGGTGAGAATCTTCTCATTAATTCCTTCGAGGACCTTAAGGATTCTCTCTTCAGTACTCATAAACAACCCCTGTATCCGATGATTCGGGTGATACTGCTTATCTCTTTATAATTCCTTGTATTTTAACTTAAGGAAAGACCCGTCTTTAAGCGGAAGATACAATGAGCCGTCATCTTCCTTCTTATCTGCGGATATTTTCCGATAGCGGGTGATTTCAATATCCTTTCCCTGGTAATTTGTCTTCATGTGCGGGAAGATAGCATTCAGCCCGTAATCAGTTGAACGCAGAAGCCGGTAGATGTCCTCCGGGCTGTCGTCAAGGCTGAAAACCCCGTCATTCGGGACCATCTTTGAAAGATAAATCTTCCGGTTCGGCGGAAACACCTGATGAACAACCGGAGCGGTTCCGGTAACAACACCATCAAAGCTCTCGCAGAATCCTTCAAACGCGATATTCATCAGAATACCCGCAAGCTCGTATGCTTTCATATCGGGTGTTATCTGCGTCCGTTTCTGAACAATAATTGCTCCGTCGTCAACACCGGGCGTTACATAGTGCCAAGTGATACCAGCCTCGGTCTCCCCTTCAAACATCGCCCATGACGGTGCATTGCGTCCCGGAAACTTCGGGAGAAGTGCGTTGTGGAAGTTGATAACGGTAATATTATCCTTATTTACAACCTCTGCAGGGAACAGATAGTTGTTGCTTGCACTGATAATAAGCGTCTTTTCTGGGATTGAAAGCAGTTTTTCGGTAACCTTTGCCTTCTCCGGAATCTGCGCGTAGGGTATTCCCTCATCAGTGCAGATTTTATGGGTGATGCTTACCGGATGAATCTCATACTCGATGAACTCCATCTGATAGCCGTACTTTTCTTTCTGTGCGTTAACAAAGGAGAGGACCTCTCCTGTAATCTTACCGTAGCCGATTACAACAATGTGTTCAAATATTCCTTTCATGTGATATACTCCTGAAGCAGAGTGCGGTCAATCTTTCCGTTACAGTTAATAGGTATCTCATCCATGATAATGATTTTGCTTGGCATCATGTAAGCCGGGAGCAGATGTGCGAGAGATTCTTCGATGAATGACGAACTAATACCGGTTTCCGCAAAAAGTACGATCTTATGCCGCACCGCATCATAGAGCGCGCACGAGCGGCTGACTCCCGCGACTGAATCTGCAGCAGTTTCTATTTCTCCAAGTTCAATCCGGTGTCCCAGATGCTTTATCTGGAAGTCCTTCCGGGAAAGATACTCAAGTTCTCCGCGTGCATTGTACCTTCCGATATCCCCTGTTTTATACATAAGTCCGGAGCCGAAGGGATTTGGAACAAAGACCTCGCGTGTTTTCTCCGGGTTCTGATAATACCCAGGAGAAAGACAGACACCTGCAACACAGATTTCCCCAGACGCTCCTTTGGATACACGGCGGATTTTACCATCTTCTTCAGTGATAAGATACATCTCAACCCCCCGGATTGGTTTTCCAATCGGAACCGGCTCATAATCAGCAAACTCGCGGTCAATGATATAATACGCACATGCATCGGTAATCTCTGTGGGACCGTATAGATTTGCATAGCAGACATCGGGGAGGTAGGCCCTCCAGAGAGACAGCTGCCGCGCAGGCATCACCTCCCCGCAGAAAAGAACGCGCTTCAGGCACGATGTCAGGTCAACATTCCGGAAAGCATGCAGTTTTGCAGGGACAATCAGAGCTGAGGGCACCCAGAAAATCGTTGTAATCCTGTGTTCCTTCAGATACGAAAGGAGAGGCACCGGCTGGGCAAAGAGATGTTTCGGGATGATATAGAGAGTTGCACCTGATTTTGCCGCACAGTAGATATCAAGAATCGAATTATCGAAATAAAACGGCGCCTGATTTCCGAATGAATCACGTTCGGTGAAGGAAAAAACACTGTCTGCCCACTCAATATAGTTGATAACCGAACGGTGCGTAATAGACACCCCCTTCGGGATACCGGTTGACCCGGAGGTGAACAAAACGTAGAGCAGGTCCTCACCGCCGGCCCCTGAGAGAACGGAAGCCACTACTGCCTCATCATCTTCAGCCGGACAGATATCCTCGATGAAAAGTCGCTCTCCTCTATATCCTGCATCATCAAGCACCCAGGATAAACTGCGGCGGGTTATCGCAAGTTTCGGCTGCAGAACAGAAAGCATCACGGAAACTCTCGCCTTTGGAAGCGCAGTATCTACTGGTGAATAAAAGTTTCCACTGTATGCGATACCAAAAAAGGAAACGGGGATATTCACTCCTTTTTCCAGATAAACAATTACCGGTTCGTGCCGGATATTTTTTTCAATTATGGAACGGGCAATTCCTAATGCTTTTATCCGGTACTCCTGGTACGTCAGTTCTTCCTGTTCATCATGGAGTGCAAGTCCCTCCGGAAAACGCGCCGCCGTTTTGTCAAGCCATTCGGTAATATTTTTCGTCATATGTTACGGGATGATTTATCGTCTGAAAAACAGACCACAGAAGATGCTGCGGCATACTCATCCTCATGGCTGAGGCTCACTTCAATACAAAAACCGTCTGGAACTGCTTCATCGTTTGAAATCCGCACAATTGGTCTTCCGGACGGTTTATTCAAAATCTCAACAGACCCTATCGGGTACCGGATGCCACTCCCTGAAAATGCTTTCAGTACTGTTTCCTTTCCGGCGAACCGTGCTACAAAATGTTCTTCCGGACTTGCCTTTTCGAAACAGTACGCCTGTTCTGCTTCAGTAAAACAGCGGTCAAGAAACCGTTTATCATCAAGGTGCGACGTGAATCTTCCGGTACGCACAATATCGCAACCGGTAAATATTCTCATAAACAGACACCTCTCTTAAAAAATCAGGATTTGAAGTATCCTATTCCTCTGCTCATTTCCTTCACATTGGTGAAACTTCTGACATCCGAATCAGAGATAAGGAAGTAGAGATTCGGAATAGTACAGCCAAAGGTGTGTGCCCGATACCAGTACGAGTTATCCTGATTGTCAAGAGCCGCATTTGTGATGTGAAGAACTGCACGTTTTACATCGAGATACTGGAAAGTAATCACCTGATTGGTATATCCTACATCCGGATACTGAAGAACACCAAGAACACGCTTTTTCAAATCCTCTGTCCCGAATATTGAGACCAGAAAAGACATAAACGGATCAATATCATAGGATACAATGATATCTGCATCAGTATTTTTCAGATTAATCTGAACGGAATTAACATGCAGATACCCGTAATTGTTTTCTCCGTTCAGCATCACAGGGCTTTCAATAAGCGGAATCTCCGAACCCTCTCCGTCAACTGCAGAACTCTCTTCCGGAAATGAGAGTGAAGATTCCGCATCTGCTGCCACAGGGATGCTAAAGAGTACCAGCACAAGCAGAATGCAGATAATCACTTTGCCTTTCATTTTATAATTGTTTGTTTTTGAATTAGATATAGTTTCTCACCACAGAATTCCGGTGTCCGTAAAGGCATCTCCGTCAAAAAGACCGCGCGGCGTAATCTTAAGATGAGGAATTACCGTAAGTCCGAGGAAACTCAGCTGGATAAACACATGGCTGACTGCTCCTGTTTTTTCCGACTCAATGTTTAGTGCACGCAGTTTTTTACAGACCTCCCTATACGGTTCAGAAGTCATCAGACCTCCTGCCGGAAGCGGGAGAAGCGTTACCTTTCCATCTATGCAGACCACCATCCCGCCTTCTGCCTGGGAAACGGCGGAGACTGCAGAAAGCAGGTCGTCATCATCCGCTCCTGCTGCGATAATGTTATGTGCATCATGCCCGATGGATGATGCAACAGCCCCTTTCCGGAGACCGAGGCCCAAAACCTGGGCAACCCCGAATTTTTTACCGCGATACCGGTCTATACATATTACTTTATTAACACCCTCCGCATCTTTTGTTCTGGGAACAGCACCTGATATCAGCTCTCCCGGAAATACTTCGATGGTCTTTAGATTTCCGTCCGGAAGTTTCAGATCCTCTTTTGAAAGCGAGGGGATGATAAACGGTGGAAACGCAATATCCGAACAATGTGCATCAGTATGGCGGCTCACAAACTTAATGCCGTTTTTGTACACTTCGGTTACACAAAACTCTCCGCTGTCTGCGAGCACGCAGAAATCGGCAATTCTTCCCGGAGCGATGAGACCGCGGTCTGATAAGCCCATAATGTCTGCAGCAGAAAGTGTTGCAAGCCGCAGTGCGGTCTCAAGGGACATTCCTGCCTTCATTGCCTGACGGATGCAGTTATCAATCGATCCATCCTCCAAGAGTGAGTCGGCATGGCGGTCATCGGTTGCAAATGCAAACCTTGATGCTGTCTCAGCAGTAACCGCAGGTGTTAATGCGGCAACATTTTTTGCAGCATCTCCTTCGCGCAGCAGAATGCGCATGCCGCGTTTGACCTTTTCCCGTACCTCATCTGCAGAAACACACTCATGATCTGTTGAGATTCCATACGAACAGTACCTGCATAGGGCCTCTCCTGTAACCTGCGGGGCATGACCGTCGATGTGTCTGAAAAGCGAAAGCTTGGCGAGCACTTCCGGGTCTTTATTGAGAACACCCGGAACATTCATCATCTCCCCAAGGCCTAAGACACGGGGATGACCGACATACTTTTTCATGTCTTCAGCGGTAACTGCAGCCCCCCCTGTTTCAAGAGGTGTTGCCGGCACACAGGATGGAATCATGAAGAATAAATCGGCAGGGGATGCATCTGCATCCTCGAGCATAAAGTCAATTCCTGCAGTCCCAGCCACATTTGCGATTTCATGCGGGTCACAGACTGCGGTTGTGACACCGTGAGAGAGAATCAGACTCCCGAATTCACGCGGAATTAGAAGTGAACTTTCGATGTGGACATGGCAGTCAATTAATCCGGGAACTACCCGCTTGCCTCTGAGATCTGTGCGGTTTTCCCCGGGAATAGACTCGGATGGACCGATGAGTGCTACTTTACCATCTTCCACGGAAAAAGATAAGAGCTCCCATGAGCCATCTGCTGGGTTAAATAAATTAGCGTTGTCAAATACTTGCATGAAAGTCACCTGTTTAGATAGTTATTGTTTAGATAGTTATTGAACGGATAAAGGCAGTCACCCGTTTCGGATTTTCCTCCACTGTTGAGATGTAGATAAATATCTGATATTCTCCTTTTTTGAGCGGGACCTTGTATTCGGTAACATTCGGTCCTTTCTTGAATGTCATTATATACGAATAAAGATCCCCGACCTGCTCGCGGGACAAAATGCCGTCTTCACGGAAAATTTTGTACTGTACCCAGTAGTCCTGCGGTGCATCATCTCCATAATTAACGATTGTTTTCAAAGATCCGTCAATGTACACGGTATCGTCCGCATCCATTGAGGCCCCTCCTGCAAAAAGAATCATGATAATAACAAGACCAATTAACAGGAGAATCAGAAAGCCGATTATGATGGTCCTGGGAGATGCATTCGAAAGTGAAACCGTTGGTTTTCGCGAAGTTAAGTCTTTCATGATTTGAATCAGATTTACTGTGTGTCTATAGTCTCTACAATGACGCGAACTCTGTTTCCTGCCTTAAGTCCATGTCCTTTCGGAACATCAATGTTAAACCAGAGTTCCCCCTGCTGCGACATGAGGCAGTCTTTCTTTCCTTCAACGTCTGCGACAAATTCCAGTTCTGCTTCTATTTCTGCAATCCGTTTTACCATTACTACTATATAAGAAGGATATGATATTAAGGTTTTCGGAGAGAGCAGCATGTTCCACTCTTCTTATGACAGCAGAACAATCTGCCAAACTGAATAATTCCGGAAAAAAGTGCTGATTGGTTAATGCAGCATATAACGGTCAACAACGATAAAATCAGTGATATCCTTTACTGCTTCAAATGGAATCGTAATTGCTTCATTCTCAACTCTGAAACCGGTTGTGTCAAAGGATGCATCCGGACGGATAACAAGACGCAGTAACTGCCCGGTTGCTGCATCGAAGGTGATATTTTTAATCTGTCCGATGATTTTTCCATCGGTACTCATGACACGCTTTCTGCGGATATTGTGGACAAACTGTTCGCTCTGCATTATATCTATTAATTATGAACATCTACCTATAAATAGTTAAGTATGTTTTCCTTCCAAACACAGTTCTACAGCAACTGTTAAACGAAAAACATCCACACCGGTTCCTGCAGCCCCAATGATTAGGAAGCTCTTTTTGGTTTGCGGACGTATATAATACCTATGGATACCATACGCTACTATGACATTCGTCTGGTAAACGGACACACCGTTTCCATCCAGACTGAAAACGGCGCAGTGGAAAATGCAGGCTCCTCATACAGCAAAAAAGCCCTCATCCGTGTCCTTGGAAAGACCGGATGGGGATACGCCTGCGTCTCACCCTTTGATATAGACGATGAGAAGGCAAAACGTGCGGCAGTCGAACGCGCGGCGAAACTGGCATCGTTCCCCACAGTCAAAGCAGATGTGGCTGACGTCCCGTACGGCACCCCTCATTCATGGAATGCCTCCGCGAGGGAACAGGCAGAGCGGCCGCTTGAAGAAAAAACCGATGAGCTGCTAACCTTGGAACGCGCGGCACAACTTCCTGGAATTGCTGCGACAACTGCACGGTATGCAGAGCAGTATCAGGATGTTTTTTTTGAGGATGCAAACGGATATGAGGCACAGGCCTCGGTCTGCAGAACGCTCTATACGGTAACTGCTGTTGCAACAAATGAATGTGATATGCAGATGAATTATGAGCAGGACGCGGTCGTAGGGCCCCTTAGGATAACTGATTTCATCGGAAAAGCGGAGTCCTGTGCAAAAACCGCGCTTGACCTCCTGAGTGCCAAGGCAGTCCCCGGAGGAAAAATGCCTGCGGTCCTTGACCCAGCAATCGGCGGAGTGTTTGCACACGAGGCAGTAGGACATGCATCGGAAGGAGATCAGGTGCGCGACGGAGTGTCAGTCTTAGGCCCCAGGCGCGGAGAACAGGTCGGTTCAAAACTTGTAACCATCATCGACGACCCGTCGATGCACGGATACGGGTACGAACCGTTCGATGCTGAAGGAATCGCTGCGGGACCGTGCGAACTGATTAAACAGGGTGTGGTAAACAAATTTATGCATTCACGTGAGACGCTCGCGGCAGTGGGTCTCGAAAGCGGGGAAGCCGGACACGCGCGGGCAGAACCCGGGATGCAGCCGCTTGTCCGGATGAGCAACACCTACATCAAAGAAGGCGATGCCTCCTATGAAGAGATCCTCGAAACCTGCAGAAACGGGATTCTGTTAATCGGATCACGCGGAGGCCAGGTTGACCCGGGACGCGGCGTATTCCAGTTTAACGCAAAGTACGGATATATGATTGAAAATGGGGAGACAACGCAGATGCTCCGCGACGTCTCGCTTTCAGGAGATATACTCTCAGTTCTCCACAACATCTCGTTATGCGGCAGAGAGCGCCGTATGTCTTCAGGGATGTGCGGAAAAGGACAGAACGTTCCGGTCTCCGACGGAGCACCGCACGTATATCTGACTGAAGCTACCGTAGGAGGCGCCGGAAATGCCTGACACCATGAAAACCGTAAACATTGACCTGGATGCCCTGCTTTCCAAAGGAGGAAGACTTGCCGATGAGGTGGAAATCTATACGGCATCATTTAAGGATCTGACACTGGAACAGAGGGGGACTGACATCTCGTCCCTGTTTGAACATGCGGAGACAATGGTGTATTTCCGCGTGGTCAAAGATAAGAAAATCGGAATCGCTGCGACATCTGATGTGACAAAACTAAATGAGGCACTCTCGGCTGCCGTTGCCTCCGCAAAGCTCTCGGATACGGTTGCCGGATGGAATGGTTTTCCTGAAAAACAGGAGATACCAGTCGGAGAACAGCCGATTGATAAGGACCTTGAGATATCAGCAGATACCGCAGCAGAATATCTGTCACGGATGAACGCAGGAGCTGCAAAATATCCGGAGGCAAGACCGGTAGCAGGAGCTGTGACCCTCTCCAAAGGCCGCTCGGTTCTTGTTAACACAAGCGGCGTCTGCCTTGAGCGGGAGTTTTCAGACATTACTCTCGGGATGGATGCGATATGCGATGATTCAACGGGGTATTCCTATGATTCATCACCGTTTTCTGCGCGGCTGAATCCGGAAAAGATTGGTGAGGAAACAACATATCTTGCCTCATCTTCACGAAACGGGGTAAACATTGAGTCAAAGAAATATGATGTGGTATTTTCGGAAGACGCTGCAGATGCCCTGATACTGGAACTTTTCTCCGAAGCAGTGAACGGAAGAAATGTGCTGACCGGAAAATCCGTATACGCGGGAAAGCTTGGGGCTGCAGTTGCATCTTCTGATATTTCCATAACCGACGTCCCGATGAAAAAGGAAGGAGATGCCTGGCGCAGGTTTGATACAGAAGGAACACCCACACATGACCTGTCAATTATAAGAAACGGAGTGCTTCAGTCCTATCTCTATGATGCAAAGACCGCGGCACAGGCAGGAACAGCCTCAACCGGACACGCACACCGGACAGGAAACGGCAGCACAATCATATCTCCGCACTGCCTGACTATTTCCGCACCTGAAGAGGATGTTCTGGAAAAACCGTGTCTCTATGTAAAAGAGGTCATCGGTGCCCACACGGCAAATCCCTTAACCGGGGAATTCTCCGTTGAATCAGCCAATGCATATCTGGTAGAAGGCAGGGAGTTTGTACAGCCGGTGAAAAAGGCGATGCTTGCCGGAAACGTCTTTAATATCCTCAAAGGTAATCTCACCATATCCAGAGAGACAAAATCCTTATCCGGTGCACTCGTTCCGAAGATGAGAATCCCGAATCTTCAGGTTATCTGAGACACCTGTATCAGATATCTATATCTCCTCCTTTTTCCAATTAATAAGTATGAATGAGGATATCCGCATAAATACAGGCAACCCGGCACTGGATTCGGCACTCTCAGGCGGCATCCCTGCAGGGTCTTCAGTTCTCCTGCTTTCCGACTCCGGTGCAGGTGGCGATCTTCTGATGCAGACAATACTCTGTCA
>JAUNXT010000003.1:0-21082 GCA_030539655.1 Methanocorpusculum sp. | reverse complement strand
TTCCTGCTCGCAACAGGTGCTCTTCCAAAAGAACAGGAGATTCAGTTGTCTGACCTGTTTGACCATATCTGGAGGATTTCCTGGACTACAGAGCCACAGAAGCCCAGACGTCTGCTCTCGATAGAGAAAGGAGTACAGGATGCTGCAGCATCCCCGCATGAGATGGTGCAGATGAATGCGATGATTTCTCCGGACGGAGGACTTGCGGTCTCTCATCTGCGGAAGATTGTGTAGTGTACAGAACGCTTAAGGTGTAGGCTCTTCCCTTGTAGAAGAATCACTGACCAGTAAATAAGTGGACTGCATCACTCAAAATCTATTTCCCTTAAAAAAATATAATATAAAATACATGGCAGCAAACATACTGACCTTTCTTCTCGCCCTTGCTCTGATAGTGAGCCCGGTCATCGTCCCGGTCTACGAATCAGCAGGGTTTGACACTGCTGAGATTATGCAGACTGCACAGGATATTACCGGTATTGATTATACTGAGTATGCATCAGACACGGCAACACCCTCTATAGAAAAACCTGCCGCTGAACCAGCAAAAGGCACCAAAGAAACCGGATCTGCTCCACCGCAAACATCACAGCCCACACCGACACCCGGGACACCCACTTCAAAACCGGGTGCAGAGTTAATCACTGGGGACTGGCAGGGGGAAAAATCCCTCTTCTTCGGTGCAGCTTCCGCTGAATTTTATCTTTCTGCAGACAGGTACGGAAATATGACAATCAGCGGAACTGCTGAAGCTCCTATTGCCGGATATGAGGAAACACCGTTCGCACTTGATGCCGAATGGACGTATCTCGGCGATTATCAGTTCAAAGGAGAAGCGCAGGGTTCGTCCCTTGACTTTACCTGCGACGGTACAAAAATATCCCTTACCGCAAACCCATACGAACTTGGATTTATCGACAATGAAATGGCCAATATGGACATTTATATTGAACTTACCAGGGACAGTACCTAAATTACAGTAAAAGTCAGGACGAAAAGTCCTACACATACATTCTTTTTTTCCCGAGTGCCCATCGCAGTAAATGATAACACTCTTAAGGATTGAAAACGAAATAATAAGATTACAAGGAATGAGGGTTTGGAAATAACTTCCTTAACTTAGATCGACACTCTATCTCATTCCTTAGCCACTTTTGGAATAACAGTTGCTTTTGCTGTCAGATTACGTGAATATTACTGAACCGCTGTATATCCTAGGCGCTGAACCCGGACCAGATACCCGCAAAAGAGATAAAACAACACAAAGAAGTAAAAAAAGATTTTTGGGCAGAAGACTTTAACGTTTATTTCTTCTTTTTATTAGACATTGAGTTCAAATCAACCACGTATCTTCCGTCAGTTCCCATTCCAATGATTAAATCACGGGAACCTGCGAGACGCTCCAGATTTAATTCATATTTTCCTTTACCCATAATCCTGACGCTTTCCACTCTGTCCAGGATGTCTGCAGCATTTTCCGCAGGTCTCACCTCCGGATGAACCTCAAGGACATCCTGTTTTGTTTCTGTTGCGATTGCGGCAACGGTTTTTTCCTCGAGAACATCCGCATTTTTAACGCGGTTGCTGACGTAGACAAATTTCTTTCCCCCGCACGAGGGACAGCCTTTCAGAATCTCAACTGATCCATCGCGGAACTCACGTCCGCATTTCATACATTTATGCGGCATACTATTACTGTTTTATCTGTATTTACTGCGGAGCTGATGCCCAGGCAATAAGTCTGTCTTTGTCTCTGGTAAGCATCTTCAGCTGTTCAACTGGACCAATGACCATTAAACGCTGCTCTTTACTTTTCTTCCCGAAAAGTTTCTGCATGAATGATTTATCTCCATCGAATGCGGGGTAGGTTTCAATTTCAATACCTGAGAATCCGCCGGGTGCAATTTCCATCATGGTTGCTTCAAGAAGCCGCCCCTGCTCGTCAGGGGAAAGGCCCTTTTCAAGAACAACAACCGAGCCGTTGTGCACATCATCGAGAATAAGTCTAATCTTTTCGTAGGAGGTCATCTTTGACATCATGTCAGCTGAAATCATGTCAAGCTGGACACCCTGAATCATTTGAAGACCTCCGCCATCTTTTGATAGAGGGCATCCATGTTGTTTCCTTCAAGACCGGAAATCTCAACAACTGGGTGCTGCGGGAACGCGCTTTTAATCCTCTGCGGTGCTGCATCTGGAAGATCAATCTTGTTTGCAACGATGATGACCGGAAGTTTTCTGGATTCGATGATACCGACCATCATGATGTTTACATGCATGAACGGGTCCTGGGTACTGTCCAGAACATAGACAACACCGTCAATATCCTCACGAAGCCAGTGCATGGCCTCTGCAACACCTTCAGTTGCTTCGCGTGCACGGTTAATTGCCTCATCCTGCTCCATTCCGTACTCGAGGAACTCATGGTAGTCGATTTTGGTGGTAACACCGGGGGTATCGACAATATCAATCATGAGTTTGGAACCGGAGTCGGATTTAATCTCAACGCCTTCTTTCCTCCGTGCGCGACGGGTTTCGTGCGGGATTTCACTGGCGGGACCTAATGCCTCTCCGGTTACATCGCGGACGATTCTGTTTGCAAGCGTGGTCTTTCCTGCGTTTGGCGGACCATAGATACCTACCCGCGACCGTTTTTTACTAAACAGTTTCGCAAATAAGCTTTTGATACGTAAGAAGTGTGCCATGTTATCACTGCCCTTAGATACTATAAATATCTGTTTTCAAAACATATAAAGTTCATCACATAAACTTTGGAAGGAAAAAATGGCAATTAAACCGGATTACCGGAAATACGCCACAAGCGACTCAAAAAGATGCATTTCGTATGTTCCGGAAACATTCCGGTAAAGGCCGTCTCCAATCCGCTCCGCGTGTCCCATTTTTCCAAGGACTCTGCCGTCAGGAGAGGTGATTCCCTCCACTGCCCACATCGAATTGTTCGGGTTAAACTGAACATCAGTCGTCGGAACGCCGTTTAAGTCTACATACTGTGTTAAAATCTGACCGTTTTCCGCAAGCTCACGGATAAGGTCTTCGGATGCGATAAACCGTCCTTCTCCGTGTGAAATCGGGACCGAGAAGATATCTCCCGGATTTACCTTCGTCATCCACGGGGACTTTACTGACGCTGCACGGACACGCACAATCTTTGACTGATGGCGCCCGATGGTGTTAAACGTCAGCGTCGGTGAATCCTCCTCCGCGTCACGGATTTCACCGTAGGGAACAAGCCCGAGTTTAATCAGTGCCTGGAATCCATTGCAGATACCGCACATCAGCCCGTCGCGATTCTTCAGCAGATTGTGTACAGCATCCTTTATCAGCTCATTTCTGAAAAATGCCGTAATGAATTTGCCGGAGCCGTCCGGTTCATCCCCTCCTGAAAACCCGCCGGGAATAAATATTGCCTGAGAACGGGAAACCGCTTCAGCAAATGCTTTCGCGGATGCGGAGATGCCTTCTGCTGTCAGATTGTTGATAACAAAAATTTCAGGAACAGCTCCTGCACGTGCGCACGCCTTAGCACTGTCATACTCACAGTTTGTTCCGGGGAAGACCGGAATCAGAACCCTCGGGTGTTCAAAGCGTTCCGTCGGTTTTGTCGTGTTCCGCTTATCATATGATACAACAGGCACCTTTGCAGCTCCCTGGGAGATATTACACGGATAGAGAGGTTCTAAGACCGATTCATAGGATTTCTGCAGCTCACTCAGGGACAAGACCTCGTTTTCAAGGACAAGGAACGGTTCAACAGTTGTCACACCAAGCATCGTTCCGGGGATTTCTGTATCCGGAAGGACTTCAGCGACAAACGAGCCGTAGGAGTAGCCGAATAAATCCTGACAGATAAGTCCTTTCGTAAATTTAACACCGATGCGGTTCCCGAGAGCTGCCTTAAAGAGCACCTCGGCGACACCGCCGAACCCCGGTGTGCTGCAGGAGACAATCTTTCCCTGACGCATCAGGGAGGTGATGGTGTCAAAGTTTTTCAGGACAGACGATGGTGTCGGAAGCCCGGTCTCTGCGTCATACTCCGCCTTTAGCCAGACAAGGTGATTTCCTGCGCTCTTTAACTCGTTTGAGACGATATGATGGATTTTAGCATGAGTTACTGCAAACGAGACAAGTGTCGGCGGCACATCAAGCTGCTCAAATGAGCCGCTCATCGAGTCCTTTCCGCCGATAGCACCAACTCCGAGCTCCATCTGCGCGGAAAAGGCCCCGAGAAGCGCTGCTGCGGGTTTACCCCAGCGTTTCGGATTGGACCCTAACTTTTCAAAGAACTCCTGAAGCGAAAGGTACACCTCAGAAAACTCCGCGCCTGTGGCTACCAATTTGCAGACCGACTCAACGACCGCGAGATAGGCTCCATGGTACGGGCTTTTTTCCGTGATATACGGGTTGTATCCCCAGGCCATTACCGAACAGTCCGCGGTGTCTCCGGTTTCAACCGGTATCTTATGAACCATCGCCTGAACCGGAGTCTGCTGATACTTTCCCCCAAATGGCATGAGAACCGTTCCCGATCCGATGGTCGAGTCGAACCGTTCGGATAAACCGCGGCGTGAACAGGCATTGAGGTCCGTCACAAGTTTCCGGTAATTCTCCGTGAAACTGCCGGTTACAAAGCGACGCCAGGAGTCGGGGTTTTCCATCTCCACGGCGATGTGCTTCGGCGCCCCGTTCGATGCCAAAAACTTACGGGAGATATCTACGATAACATCCCCGTTCCACCGCATAACAACACGTTCTGTATCGGTAACCGATGCGATGACTGCTGCTTCAAGGTTTTCCGAACGTGATAGTTCAATAAAACGGGAGACATTTTCTGCCGATACAACAACCGCCATCCGCTCCTGCGACTCGCTGATAGCAAGCTCTGTGCCGTCAAGCCCCTCATACTTTTTGGGGACCGCGTTTAGGTCAATCTCAAGACCGTCTGCCAGTTCACCGACAGCAACAGAGACACCTCCCGCTCCGAAGTCGTTGCAGCGTTTAATCATCCGAGATGCTTCCGGATTTCTGAACAGACGCTGGATTTTACGCTCTTCCGGTGCATTTCCCTTCTGCACCTCGGAGCCGCAGGTTTCAATCGAAGTCGCGGTATGCGACTTGGATGAACCGGTAGCTCCCCCACATCCGTCTCTTCCGGTTCTACCACCAAGAAGAATGACCTTGTCTCCGGCTTCAGGTGTACGGCGCACAACATTTTCCTGCGGAGCTGCACCGAGTACAGCACCAAGTTCCATGTGCTTTGCGGCATACCCGTCATGATAAATCTCATCCACAATACCTGTCGCAAGTCCTATCTGGTTGCCGTACGAGCTGTAGCCAGCAACAGCAGAGGATGCGATTTTTCTCTGCGGAAGCTTTCCGGGGAGAGTTTCTGAAATAGGTATTAACGGGTTTGCACATCCGGAAAGGCGCATTGCAGCATACACATACGACCTTCCGGAAAGCGGGTCTCGGATTGCTCCCCCGATACAGGTTGCAGCTCCTCCGAACGGCTCAATTTCTGTTGGGTGGTTGTGCGTTTCGTTTTTGAAAAGCAAAAGCCAGTCTTCATCATGTCCGTCATGGTCGATGGTGATTTTGACGGTACAGGCATTGATTTCTTCGGACTCGTCGAGCTTGTCCAGTTTCCCTTCGGCCTTCAGATATTTTGCAGCAATCGTTCCGATGTCCATCAGAGAAATCGGTTTTGTACGGCCGAGGGTCTTTCTCACCTTCAGGTATTCATCGTATGCCTTCTGCAGGATAGGGTTTTCTGTTTTGACCGAGTCTATTTCTGTCAGGAATGTGGTGTGTCTGCAGTGGTCCGACCAGTAGGTGTCTATCATCTTTATTTCAGTAATGGTCGGATCCCGTCTTTCGGACGCAAAGTAGTCGCGGCAGAAGGTGATGTCGCTTAAATCCATCGCAAGGCCGCGTTCCCTGATAAAGGCGGTAAGCCCTTCGGCAGAAAGTTTTGTAAACCCTTCGATTACCTCAACCTTTTCCGGAACAGGACATGGGGTTACAAGACTCAGTGGCAGTTCAGACGATGCCTTTCTGGATTCAACAGGATTTATGAGATGATATTCGATAACCGCGAAGTCCCTGTCGGTTATTTTTCCTTCAAAGATATAGATGCGCGCATATTTTATCTGCGGGCGCTCCTGCTGGGATATCAGCTGGATACACTCGGCAGCTGATGCCGCACGCTGGTCAAACTGCCCGGGAAGAGCTTCCACAGCAAGGATTCTGACATCCGGCGGATGCTCTTCTGCCGGAAGCGTCTGATATGTGGTGTCTGTCTGCGGCTCGGAAAAGACTGTCTTTACTGCATAGCGGAACAGGTCTTCAGAGAGTCCTTCCGCGTCATATCTGTTAATGATTCTGACATTGGAGACTCCTTTTATGCCAAGCAAAGTGTTTATTTCAGTTTTCAAAGCTGAGGCTTCCTGACTGACCCCTGGCTTTTTCTCAACGAAGATACGATAGACCATTATAATATAATATATGTTGTTTATAGATTAGTAATTGTGGTTTGGTATGCCTGCAATCTGGTACACAGGGGTACTGCGGCCGACATTCAGCACAGAAGAGAATCTGCAGCGATGTTCACATTTGCAGTACATCAGATTATGAAAATGAATAGAAAAAAAATAGAGAGAAAAAGTATCCGCGGATAAATCCGCATCACTATCGCATCCGCTCAAACGTTTTCGTTTACTTCTTCTCCCCATCCTTCACCGGTGCCTCAGCGCCGATTTCGGAATCATCCTCTTCCTCGCGCACAACAGCGACGCCTGTTACCTTGTCGCCTGAATCCACGCGGATGACACGAACTCCCTGTGCTGCACGTCCCTGGACCGAAACATCTGCTGCATGCGTCCGCATCACAATACCGCCTGCGGTGGTAATTACGAGGTCATCACGGTCGGACACCGCAATTGCAGAGACAACCGGACCGCGCTCGAAGTTTGCCGCAATCGAGCGGACACCCTGTGTTCCTCTACCGTGTCCCATAAACTCATCGAACTCAGTGCGTTTTCCATATCCTTTGTCGGTTAAGAGGAAGAGGTACTTTGCTTTCGGGTCCACAAGTGTTAACCCGCAGACAGTGTCCCCGTTTTCATCATACTTCATCCTGATACCGATAACACCCTGCGAACCGCGACCGGTTGCACGCACCTCCTCCTCGCTGAAACGAAGCGTCTGGCCGAACTTTGTGGTAAGCACCACATCAGCTTTGCCGTCTGTTTCAACGACATCGACAAGTTCGTCGCCTTCCAGGAGTGTCATACCAATGATACCGCCTGAACGCGGGCGTGAGAAGAGGTCCTGTGCGAACTTTCCGACGCGACCCTGTTTTGTTGCATAGAGGAAGTACTTGTCCGAGTCAAAACTTCTTAACGGAATCACCGCAGACACATCCTCGTCTGTCAGATTCAGGAGGTTTACGATTGCCTTTCCTTTTGCAGTGCGTGACCCTTCCGGAATATCATAGACACGGAGCCAGTATGCACGGCCTTTGTTGGTGAAGCAGAGCACATAGTCATGGGTGCTTGCCATAAAGACGCGGTTTACTACATCTTCTTCCTTGGTGGTGATTCCGGAAACCCCGCGTCCTCCGCGCTTCTGCTGGCGGTAGACATCCACCGGAACACGCTTAATATAGTTCTGCTCGGTTAAGGTTACAAGAACCTGCTTGTCTTCGATTAAGTCCAAAACATCAATGTCTGTGTTTGCCGTTAAATCAATCTGTGTACGGCGCTTGTCTCCGTATGTGCTGCGAACCTCGTTTGTCTCGTCCTTGACAACGGATAAGATGTTTGCATCGGATGCAAGAATCCATGTTAAGTGCTCGACAAACTTTTTGAGGTCATCCGCTTCTGTTTCAATCTTCTTCTGCTCAAGGGCCGCGAGCTTTCGAAGCTGCATCTTTAAGATGGCCTCTGCCTGCACCGGAGTAAAGCCGAACTTTGATACGAGAGCCTCGTGTGCCGTAGCAGAATCAGGAGATGCACGGATTGCTGCTACCACCTCATCGATGATATCAATTGCCTTTAGGAGGCCTTCGAGAATATGAAGCCGTTCTTCCGCCTTTCTCTTGTCATACTCGCTTCTGCGGCGGACAACATCCATTCTGTGGTGGATGAACAGCTTGAGCAGCTCGGGAAGCGATAAAATCTGCGGCTTCTTATCAACAATCGCGAGATTGATGACACCAAACGAGGTCTCAAGCGGTGTGTGCTTATAGAGCTGGTTTAAGACAATGTTTCCCTGCACATTCTGCTTTAACTCGATGATGACGCGGATACCGTCTTTATCTGATTCATCGCGGATGTCCGAAATTCCTTCAATCTGCTTGTTCTTGACAAGATCTGCAATCTTTTCAATCATCACCGCCTTGTTTACCTGATACGGAATTTCAGTGATAACAATCTGCTCGAAGTTCTTTTTCCGGTCTTCAATCTCTGCAACACCGCGGACAACAACCTTCCCCTGACCAGTAAGATAGGCATTGCTGATACCGGCATTGCCCATGATAACGCCCCCCGTCGGGAAGTCCGGCCCGGGGAGAATTTTCATCATGGATGGAATATCCATCTCCGGATTGTCAATGAAGGCATTTACAAGATCACAGACTTCACCTAAATTGTGCGGGAGCATATTTGTCGCCATTCCAACCGCAATACCCATTGAACCGTTTACGAGCAGGTTCGGGATTTTCGCAGGGAGAACGTCCGGTTCAAACGAAGACTCGTCGAAGTTCGGAATCATATCGACTGTTTCCTTGTCGATATCTTCCAGAAGCGTCTCTGCGGTCTTTGTAAGACGCGCCTCGGTATAACGCATTGCCGCAGGAGAATCGCCGTCAATAGAACCAAAGTTACCCTGACCGTCCACTAATGTGTAGCGGTACGAGAACGGCTGCGCCATCTTTGCAAGCGTATCATAGATTGCAGCATCTCCGTGGGGGTGGTAGTTACCCATAGTAGCTGCCACTGCCTTTGCGGACTTTTTGTATGGATTCGACGAGGTGTTGTTCTCGTCATGGTACATCGCATAGAGAATTCTGCGGTGTACCGGCTTTAATCCGTCGCGGACATCAGGGATAGCACGTCCGATAATAACACTCATCGCATAATCGATGAAACAGTTTTTCATCTCATCTTCAACATTGACCGGAGCTACCTTGTGTCCCTCCTGCGGATTGAACTCCTCTTCAGATGTCAAGGTTTCTCACCTCCCCCGCATGGCGCTTGATAAACTCTTTTCTGGGGATAACATCGTCTCCCATGAGCTTTTCAAATATCTCATTCGCATATCCTGCATCCTCGATTTTTACCTGCTTTAAGATACGGTTCTTCGGATTCATTGTCGTTTCCCAGAGCTGTCCTGCATTCATTTCACCAAGACCCTTGTACCGCTGAACAGATGCTTTTTCACCGAACTCTGCCGCTGCGGTTTTCATATCCTCTTCGGTATAGACATAGCGTTCCTGCTTTCCTTTTGCGATTCTGAAAAGCGGCGGCTGGGCAATATAGACATATCCTTCTTCAATTAACGGCCGCATGTATCTGTAGAAGAAGGTGAGCAGAAGAATTCTGATGTGTGCGCCGTCCACATCCGCATCGGTCATTATAACGATATGATGATACCGCGCTTTGCTGACGTCAAAGGACTCACCGTATCCCGAGCCGACAGCAGATATCAGAGTCTGGATTTCCAGATTCTTAAGTGCCTTGTGTTCAAGGGCTTTTTCAACATTGAGAATCTTACCTCTGAGCGGTAAAATCGCCTGGAACCGCCGGTCACGACCCTGTTTTGCAGAACCTCCTGCAGAATCTCCTTCCACAATGTAAATCTCGGATTTCGCCGGATCACGTTCGGAACAGTCCGCGAGTTTTCCGGGAAGCCCGGACATCTCAAGCGTACTCTTTCTTCTGGCAAGCTCTTTTGCACGGCGGGCTGCCTCACGTGCATTTGCTGCCTCCTGGGATTTTTTGGCGATTGCCGCGATTACTTTCGGATTTTCCTCGAAGAACTCCAGCAGGGCATTGTAGACAAGGGAATCGACCACATACTTGACATTGCTGTTTCCAAGGCGCATCTTCGTCTGCCCTTCAAACTGGGGATTTGCAATCTTAATGCTGATTACAGCTGTCAGCCCTTCCCGCACATCTTCCCCCTTGACCGATACATCATCTTTCAGGTGCTTGTTTTCATGCGCACTCTTGTTAATTGCACGGGTAAGAGCCGAGCGGAAGCCCTCAAGGTGCGTACCACCCTCACGGGTGTTTACCGAGTTTACGAAGGTGTAGAGTGTTTCGCTGTATGTTGTGTTGTACTGGATGGCAATTTCAACATCCACCTTGTTTTCCTCATCTGCCTTGTCGATGTAGATTGGGTTCTGGTGCAGAAGTTCCTTTCCTTCATTTAAGTGCTGTACAAACTCATTCAGACCGCCTAAGTAACAGTAGGTTTCTCCATCACCCGAGCGCATATCCTCAATACGAATCTCAACGCCTTTGTTGAGATAAGCAAGTTCACGGAAACGGTGCGAGAGGATATCATAGTCAAACTCGGTTGTTTCAAAGATGGAAGCATCCGGAATAAAGGTGATTCTGGTACCTGTTGTATCACGCGGGGAGTTTGCATCTCTGTCCATGCGGTGCATCCTCTCTGCAAACTCGGCGTCGGTTTCCGGTCTGGACTCAAGCTTTCTGATGAGTCCTCCTTTGGAAAAGACCATCGAGTAGACAGAGCCGCCGCGGAAAACTTCTGCTGTCAGCCGTGATGCAAGGGCGTTTACAACCGAGATACCAACCCCGTGCAGACCGCCTGATACCTGATACGTGTTTTTGTCGAACTTTCCTCCGGCGTGAAGGACGGTCAGGACAACCTCGAGAGCACTTTTTCCCTGCTTCTCCATGGTGTCAACGGGAATTCCGCGCCCGTCATCCTCAACCGAGACCGAACCGTCTGTGTTGATGACGATACGGACGTGTTTACAAAAGCCTGCGAGTGCCTCATCGATTGAGTTATCGACGACCTCGTAAACCAGATGATGCAGACCTCTGGTGTCAGTGCTTCCGATGTACATTGCCGGCCGTTCACGGACCGGTGCCAACCCCTCTAAAACGGTGATGTGAGAGGCGTCATAGTTATCTGTCATTGGACTTTTTTTCTCCTGAATTCAAGGGTTTGTTTGCGAGGGGACTGCTCCCCCACGGCGATTCTTTCTGCAGATAGATTTTTTACATATATTATATGATGTAAAAGAATATAAATGTCTGTGTCTATCCTGCGAAAAAGAGGCGAATAAAGTCGGGAAACAGGTAATTTCGCGCGCCTGCATCCGTTCTGCAGGGGGACCGAAAAACCGTGCGGTATCACCGGCACAGGGTGTGCAGCCCAGCCCTTTTCCAATGAAGCAAGAGAGAAAACAGCACGCGGATTTCTATCCCGGTCCTGTCAGATACACCCTGATGTTTTTTTTACTATTTTACGGATGCTTTTCCCGGTATGAGGCCTCAGACCCCATCGCAAGCAACTCATCGAGGGTATTTACATTTCGAAATGTTTCAAGACTGCTGTCGTACTTCCGCAACTCATCGGTTGTTACCCGCAGAGTATGCATGTTCCGAATCATGCCCTGCAGCGAAGTGTCCGGATGCTCTTCCAGATACCCCCTGACAGCTGCTGTTTTGTACACCGAATGAAGCGGCTCAATCTCTGACTCGTTCCATGCCGGAACAACCGCATCATATGCTTCAAGGCGGTCAAAAAGATATGATACAATACTGCGGTTTACTGTCGGCATATCACAGGCCGCAATAAAAACCGCATCCCCTTTAATCTCCTCGATTCCTGATGCAATCCCGCCGATTGGTCCCAAGCCGTTTTGTTTATCCCATGTACAGCGGACATTGTCCGAAAGCCCTGCAAAATGTGCGGTTTGCTTCTCGTTTTTGGCAACGATTACAATCTCATCGGTAATATCAGAAAATACTGCAACAAGCCGGGCGATAAACGAGCACCCCCTGTACGAGAAAAAATACTTCTCCCTGCCGTTGACACGCTTTGCCTCCCCTCCGGCAAGAATCATCGCTGAACGACTAACTGACATATTCTTCTTATCTATTGGTTGTTCATCTATGTAAAACCAGACAACATAAAACCCAGCACCGAAACAGGACATAAATATATGTGTGTTCCATGCCGCAGCATGCCCCTGCTCGGGTATCAGTTATGCGTATCAGTTATGTTATGTATTTCCGGGAGAAACTATCCGGAAAACGAAGATAAGGGAGCTGAGTGTAATTATACAATAATATCAAAACATTAGTACAAAAAAGCACCATTACGACAAAATTATACATAAAATGACAATCATTTAATATAACAGATATGCCAAAAATATAAGTATGCAGAAAAAACTCTTTCTCGCAGGAGGAATTCTGTTCCTCGCATTTGCCGTTATTATAACTGCAGGATGTGTCGGGTCAGACTCCACCGGAGGCCCCACGGTTGAAGTAGTCGAAATCGCCGCAGGTCAGCAGGTGAGCTCACTTGGCATGGGGCAGATTGACGGAATGATTAACTGGCAGCCAAACATCGCAGCCGCAACCGAATCCGGCATCGGAAAGGTCATCAGCTACTCCCAGGACCTTCCGCGTTCTGACGGAAAGACATGGAAGGAACACACCTGCTGTGTCTTTGGTGCAAACGAAAAGGGCATCGAAAACAACGACCTTGCGGCGGTTTTAACAGGACTTATGCTTCTTGGAAATGAGTATATTACCGAACATCCGAAAGAGTCAGCGGTATTCGTTTCCGACTGGCTGTACGGAAATACCGACCCTACCTTTGGTGATAAAACAGTAAGCGGCACCTCAATCATCGAAGCCTCGCTTCCGACCATCAGATTCTCTACCGACATCACCGACAGATGGCTTGAAAGCAACTACGAGTTCGTCGAAACCCAGCGTTCTCTTGGAACCATCGTAAATTATCTCAAAGACACCTCACGGGAAGAGACCGAGGAACTTATCTACGACTTTGACTCCTATTACACCGCAGTTGAAGCCATCGAAAACGGTGTTCTTCCGCAGCCGGTTTCAAAAGACATTGCAATCGGCTATCTCCTAAGTGACCATGACTCACCGCTCTTTATTCTTCTCAAGAACTGGGAGTACTTCAAAAACAACTATAACGCATACTTAAAACCGGTTGCAGAAAAAGCAGGACCTGTTGAAAAGGCTGAACTTTACGTCAACGGACAGAAGATATGTAATGTATCCATTGTGGCAGGAAGCGGAGGACCGAACCTTATGACGATGCTGCAGACCAATGCCATTCAGTATGCGGTCGCCGGAACTCCGCCGTTCCTTTCCTCAATCGACACCCAGCCCGGATTAAAGATTCTGGCGCCGATTATGACCGAAGGCTCGGCACTTGTTGTCACAGCAGATGCACCGGCGAACAACTGGGCTGAATTTGTTGCATGGGCAAAGGAAAGCAGTGCCGCAGGAAAGAATCTTATCATCGCAATCCCGCAGGTCAAATCCATCCAGGACGTACAGCTCAAAGATGCTCTTGAATCAGCAGGCATTACCTATAAGATAAAATCTGCCTGATTGAGACAGAAAAACACACTTTTTTTGTAATCATTCAGACCCTTTGTCTCACCCATGTCTCCCCAAAGAGTTCCAACACCCAAATTCCACATTTTCCTGAATGCAACAATTAATCTTATAATCATTCAAACCAAATGAATGTTAATATGAACAAAAAAGCGGTTCTCTTTGGAGTGGGTATTTTGCTGGTACTTGCTGCCATCCTTACTGCAGGCTGTGTGGATGCGGACACATCAAAACAGCCAGGTGTCGAACTGGTGATAATTTCCTCCGGCATGCAGGTAAACTCTCTTGTCCTGGGACAGGCAGACTGCACAATTAACTGGCAGCCGAATGTGGCGGCAGCTGAAGTCTCAGGGGTTGGAAAAGTAATCAGTTACTCACAGGACCTCCCGCGTAACGACGGAAAATCATGGAAAGATCACCCCTGCTGCGTCTTTGGCGCAAACGAAGAAGCTCTGAAAAACAGGGACCTCACAGTCGCTCTCACTGCACTTTTGATGAAAGCGAACCAGTATATCAACGAACACCCGGACAAGGCTGCAGCGGATGTGGCAAACTGGATATACGGAAATACTGACCCCGTTTTTGGAAATATCTCGGTAAAAGGTACTGATATCACATCAGCATCAATTCCAACGATTCACTTCACGACCGAAGTGACTGATAAATGGAGAGACGATGTCTATACCTTCATTCAGATTTACCGCAGTAACGGGTCCCTTATTGGCACACTGAAAGCGACCTCCCGAAAAGAAACTGAGGCAATCATCTACGACCAGGGCATCTATCAGGCATCAAAAGAAGTCGCAGCGTCCGGTGTTTATCCAACACTGAAACCCACAGACGAAATCAAGATAGGTTACCTGTTAAGTGACCACGATGCCCCGCTCTTCGTTCTGATAAAAGAGTGGGAGTACTTTAAGGAAAACGGCAACACCTATCTGAAACCCGATGTTGAAAAATACGGTCAGATTGAACGCGCCGAATTCTACGTAAACGGAAAGAAAATCTGCGATGTATCTTTTGTTCAGGGAACTGCAGGTACGAATCTTACAACAATGATGCAGACAAACAGCATCCAGTATGCGGTAGCAGGGCTTACCCCGTTCCTTAGTTCCATTGACACACGGAAGGGATTAAAGATTCTGGCCCCCGTGATGACTGAAGGCTCTGCACTGATAACTCCCCGGGATGCACCGATAAACAACTGGGAGGAGTTAATTGCATGGGCCAAAAAGCGCAGCGCGGATGGAAACCCGCTTCTCATTGCTATTCCGGAGGCAAACACCATTCAGGATCTGATGCTGAGATACGCGCTCGCAACTGAAGGACTTGGAGTTAAGATGAAGGGGGCATAACTTTTTTTATCAGACTGGGAACATTTCAGTGAACATATATTAGTTAAATAACATACACTTATAATAATCACAGGGAACATAATCTATGAAATGGTATATCAAGCTCATTCTCCCAATCATCATTGTGGGTATCTGGGAGCTGTGTGCATTACTCATTAACAACCCATTCATCCTCCCAACAGTGGATTCAGTTTTTTCAAAACTTCTGACACCGTTTGCGGAGGTGTTTGGAATCGGGAGTCTTGCGTCCAATACACTGACCAGTCTTGAGCGTGTGGTAATCGGTTTTCTGATAGCATGTGCAATCGCAGTGCCGCTTGGTATTTTTCTTGGAAGTCACCCGTTCTGGGAACAGTTCTCCGACTGGGTAATTCAGATTTTCCGCCCGATTCCGCCTCTTGCATGGGTTCCACTCTCCCTTGCATGGTTTGGTATCGGCATGACCTCAATCGTCTTTATCATTGTAATCGGATGTATTTTCCCGATTCTTGTGAGTACAATTGAAGGAGTCAAGCGGGTGAAAAAGAGCTGGCTTGAAACAGCGAAGATTTATCAGGCAAATGACCGTCAGGTAATATGGCATATCACTCTGCCTGCAGCAGCTCCTGCAATCTGGAATGGTCTTCGAATCGGCTTCGGGATTGCGTGGATGAGTGTAATTGCAGCGGAAATGATGCCAGGATCCTCACGTGGAATCGGATATTTAATCATGTACTGCTACAACTTCGGACAGGTAAGCTACATCATCGCAGGTATGATTTGCATAGGAATTATCGGTATTGGTATGGATATTATCTTTAAACTGGTTCAGAAAAAGAAGTTTGCATGGGAGGCGCTTGACAAATGACCGAAACTGACTGGGGTAAGGTCTGGGTTAAGGCTGAGCATGTGGAAAAGGTGTTCCGCTCAAAGAAAAAAGGAGATACCGTCGCACTGGATGATGTCAATCTGGAGATTTATGACGGGGAGTTTGTCTGTCTTTTAGGCCCGTCAGGATGCGGGAAAACGACGCTTCTTCGAATGATTGGAGGCCTTGATGTTCCGACCGGAGGCACTATTCAGATTGATGGAAAAATCGTTGATCGCCCGTCTCCAAAGATGACGATGGTGTTTCAGGAGTATTCCCTGTTCCCCTGGCGCACAATTGAGGAAAATGTGGGTTTCGGGCTTGAGATGATGGGGATGGATAAGGAGCAGCGCAAGGCTGAGGTAAAGAAGCGTCTTGACCTGGTAGGTCTTACAAACTTTGCTGACAGCTATCCGTATGAGTTGTCAGGCGGTATGCGGCAGCGTGCAGCTGTTGCACGTGCTCTTGCCTCAGACCCTGCTGTGATGCTGATGGATGAGCCGTTTGGTGCGCTTGATGCACAGACGAGAAACAGGATGCAGAACCAGCTTCTTGAAATCTGGCATGCGACGAAGAAAACAATCCTCTTTGTGACACACAGTGTTGATGAAGCGGTGTATCTTTCAGACAGGGTTGTGGTACTCTCGCCAAGACCAGGAAGAATTAACTCGATTTATACGATTGACCTCCCGCGTCCGCGTGACCGCTCATCGGCGGAGTTTGCGCGCCTCAGAAAGGAAATTCTCTCAGAAATTGAACGGCTGCAGGAAGCAACCGGAAATCTTCTCTGATTTCCGGTTTACGGGGTGCATTCAGGAAGAACGATGCATAACCTTTAATATGATATCAGTCCTATCTGTTATGCACAAATCTGCAGCAATACATGTATGTATGCTAAACAGCAGACTTAGGAGTAATTAAAATGGTAAGAAAACCAGCACGAATGTATAACCATCTGGCAAAGACGGCATACTGCCGCCGCCAGTACATGGGTGGTGTTCCGGGAGTTAAGGTTGTCCAGTTCGATATGGGCAACCTTTCAGCAGAATTTCCGGTAGCTGTTCACCTTGAGGCAATTGAGGGATGTCAGATTCGCCACACCGCAATGGAAGCTGCGCGTATCAATATGAACAGACGTCTGATGAGTACAATCGGTAAAAACGATTTCCACTTAAAGATTAGAACCTACCCCCACCACGTTTTACGTGAGCACAAGTACGCAACCGGTGCAGGTGCAGACCGTGTGTCTGAGGGTATGAGACTTGCTTTCGGCAAGCCCGTCGGAACCGCAGCACGTGTTGCTCCGAGACAGAAGGTCTTTACCATCTGGACAAAGAAGCAGTACATCGAGCAGGCAAAGGATGCTCTGCTTCACGCAGGATACAAGCTTCCGACTCCGGTCCGTGTTGTTGTCGAAGAGTAAGTTCTTCGGCCCGCGTATTCTTTTTTGTTTTTAATCTGTGTGTATCTGACAAGCGTATGCAGTTTTGCGCTGTGAGGAGATACTGGTAAACAAAGGTCCGTAAACCGGATACCTGAAAAAAGTAAAAAAGAACAGGGGGTTGGTCTAGCGTTTCCCTTTTTCCGC
This sequence comes from Methanocorpusculum sp., assembly GCA_030539655.1. Taxonomy (GTDB): domain Archaea; phylum Halobacteriota; class Methanomicrobia; order Methanomicrobiales; family Methanocorpusculaceae; genus Methanocorpusculum. The sequence goes on along the minus strand of JAUNXT010000003.1, from coordinate 3,634 downwards.
AAGCACAATCTCGAGATAGGATACGGTAAGCCGCTCTCCGACAATCCCAAACTGCTCTGCAGCCCGGTCAATGACCGCCATCGACTCTTCCTGCGAAAGCCCCGCATCTGCCTCAATCTCTGAAAAAACACCGACACCTTCGATACAGTCGAGAGTTACAATCGCCTGTTCAATCCGGTAGATCTTCCGGTGCTTGCACACATCGGCAGTCCTGGTAAACCCGAGCCGCTCGAGCATCACGGAAAACTCCTCTCCCGAGGATAAGTCCACAATAATCTCTTCCCGTGACTTAAAGCCCTCGGGGCCGGTCTTTGCCCCTTTGTATGTCACGCATGGAGGCATGACCTTTCCGCAGCGCTGGTTTTCCACATATCGCAGACGAAGCGCCTCATCTGTCTTTGCAAAATCCTTATGGGGTGCGTTATAGTAAATATCATGCTCATCCTGATCTGCCAGCAGCTGGGAACCTGCGTCAATAAGACGGCGTTCAATCGGCTCAAGGGCTGCAACACGGACTTTTATCTCAATCTCAAAACCCATGATACAATATACTCACGAAAAAAAGATAAAGGTTATGAAAGAGTGGTCGGGGAAGAGACTCGTAAACCCCTATGGATTCTTACGAATCTCCCCATTTCGCAATTGCCCTGGCAAGTTCTGTGTGCGTCTTTGCATATTCCTTTGCAGAGATTCCCGCAACCGCCGCTTCTGCTGCCTGCACAAATGCACGTGCTCCGGCTGCAGTTCCGTCCGGATGTCCGTGAATGCCGCCTCCTGCCTGCAGCACGATATCGCATCCGAGTTTTGCAATCTCAGCTGCAGCCTTTCCGGGGTGAAGACCTCCGGATGCCACCGGGAACACCGGCTTTAACCCCGGGATTTCACGGGTGATCTCGCGGTTGTCGCCTAAGATCTCTTCTGCTTTTCCGCCCATCTTTCCGGAAACAGTTCCTGTATGAAGCTGGTCCCCTCCTGCGGCGCGGACAAGGGTTGCTATAGGCCGCATCGCAATTCCGTGCTCCGCATTGCGTGTTAAAGCGCCGTGCATCGTGCGGTGGACATGAATCGGGACCTGAAGGAAGGGATCCTCCGCCAGGGCCTGAACCGCGGAAAATCCTGCGGTCAGCACATCGACCATCAGCATATTTGCTCCTGCCTTTACCGCACTGTGGGCGCACTCGACAATCCGGTCCCCGCCGGTTGTAACATTTACCGCATAGAGAACCTGCTTTCCGGTTTCATCCTTCGCACAATCAAGGGCTGCCATGACCTCTTCCACACGTTCAATGAGCGGACAAAACGGCTGGTTTGTCAGTGTCTCATCATCTTTTATCAGATCAAGACCGCCGATTGCCGCCTGATATGCCACCTCTGCGGTGTCCTTCGGATTTAACCCGACCTTCGGTTTAATAATAGTTCCAACGTGCGGGCGTCTGGAGGTTTCGGTTCCGACCAGTCGGCGGACGCCTTCAATTCCAAATTTCGGGCCGCTTCCGGCAAGTTCGCGGGGAAGTGTGATTTCTGTAAGACGAACGGTCTCAAGTTTTCCAAGACCAAAGAGATTTCCCGCAATAACTGAAAGATACTGTGGAATGTTTCCCGCCTCAAAAATCTCGTACGGATAGCGGATTTTTGTAACATACCCTCCGTCTCCGGCGGGTGTTACCTCAAGGACCTCGCCGTCTAAGGCATGCACATAGCGTGTCTTTTCATTGACTGTGGATAAGTCAGTCCAGGTCCCTGTCGTCTGCTCTTCACAGATGGCGTGTGCGGCAAACTCCGCATCAACACCCGTTTTCGGGCGGTAATAATAAACTGCTGTTACATCGCTCATAACTCTTTTGCCCCCCATCCGAGATGCTCTTTCATGATTATGTATGCAAGCTGCGGAGGGATTGCCCCCTCCTCGGTTGCGATGAGGTCAATGTACTCCGCGGGCGTTACATCAAAGACCGGGTTTCTCACCGTAACATACGGAAGCGCCGCTGCCGCTTCGTCGGAGAGCACTTCTGACGCGGGCCGCTCCTCAATCTCGATTCTGGTACCTCCCATGGTCTGCGGTGCGAATTTGAATGTCTCTGCTGCTACGATGAAGTTTTTCCGCGCCTCATGGGCTGCTGCTGCAATCTGTGAAGTCCCGATTTTATTTATGACCGCACCGTTTACGGTTACCGCATCTGCTCCTACAATCACAAGGTCTGCTTCGGGCATGAAGTATCTGACCGCGGAATCCACAATATAGGTGGTAGGAATCTTGTGGTCGTTTAAGGTTTTGATGGTCAAAAGTCCCTGGTTCCAGGGCCGCACCTCGGTTGCGATGACACGAATGTCCTTTCCCTGTTCCTTTGCGCGGATAATTCCCGCAAGAGCGGCCTTTGAGTTGCAGTGTGTTAAGACCGTGTCGCCGTCTCTGATACGGGAGGCGGTAATCTCTCCGATGATATCAAGAGCCTCCTCCGCTTTTCGGATAAAGGCGTCCGCGCGGCGTCTGATGTCTTCGACTGCATCCGCGGTTGATGCAGCATCATCTATGCCGCGCAGGGTTATCCGCACCGCGTTTGGAAGGGAGACCGCAGTCGGGCGTGTGGCAAGAAGCGTTTCTGCGGCATCTTTCATGGCGGATTTAAACGAATCCAGCGGAAGATTCGCGTTTTCTCCGGCAAATGAGCGAAGAGCCGCCGCCGCCTCACGTGCGATTTTTCCGGCCCCGCGTATTTTCATGGAGCGGATGTCGTCTGCAGTATCTGAAAGAGACATAATACTATATCTGTTGGGCTGTCCGGGATAAAGGTTTATGGGATGAGGTATGGGATAAAGTATCTCATTCCTTTATCTGTCATACGAACCAATATTATATCCATGTCCATATCATTCACCAAAATGCACGGGAACGGAAACGACTTCATCTTAATCGACGAGATGAAAGAGCCCGTCATCCCCGACGAGATGAAGGCAGAGTTTGCAGTCGTCTACTGCGACAGAAAGTTCGGCATCGGAGGAGACGGAGTTCTTTTTATCTCCCCTGCATCAGCAGAAGGCGCTGCAGTTAAGATGCGCTTATTCCAGCCCGACGGAAGCGAGGCAGAGATGTGCGGAAACGGCATCAGATGCCTTGCAAAGTTTGCATCAGACAACGGCTACGCAAAAACAAAACTCTTCAAGGTTGAGACGATGGCAGGAGTGCTCCCGGTCCGCGGAGACTATGACGGGGACGGAGACTATATGGCATCCATTGAGATGGGGGAGGCGGTCTTCGGAAAAACAGAGAAGATTAACGGAACGGAGGTCTTTTCCGCAAACACCGGTGTTCCGCACGCGGCGGTCTTTGTCGATGACGCGGACGCAGTCGATATTGACGGATGCGCCCCGGCAATCAGACACAACCCGGTCTATCCTGCAGGAACGAATGTAAACTTTGTGCAGGTAACAGGCCCTGACTCAGTTGCCATCCGCACATTCGAGCGCGGTGTTGAAGGAGAGACCTTATCGTGCGGCACGGGAGCTACCGCGTCCGCTCTGATTGCAGCCCGCGAAAAGAAGGTGACAGGTGATGTGATTCATGTCACAACAAAAGGCGGACCGCTTGATATTACCGTCTCCGGAAAGGTACCTGTAATGACCGGTCCCGCAGAGA
>JAUNXT010000053.1 GCA_030539655.1 Methanocorpusculum sp. | reverse complement strand
CTCGACCCCGAGCTTACGAAGGATCTTCCTCCGTTTGTTACCGCAACAACCGGTATGGATGCACTCTGTCATGCGGTTGAGGCATATACGAACCACACATATAACACCAGGGAAGAAAATGACCGTGCAAAAGAAGCGGTAAAACTCATTTACGACTGGCTCTATCCCGCATTTCAGAACGGGGGCAATCTGGAAGCAAGAGAAAAAATGCAGCTTGCAGCATTCCATGCCGGAAGAGCGTTTACCCGCGGCTGTGTCGGAAACGTTCATGCTGTAGGCCACGGATTAAGTGGTCTCTACGGCATTCCGCACGGGCTTGCGATGGCAGTAATCTGCCCTCATGTTATGCGCCAGTACGGTGAAAAAGTGACGAAACGCCTTGCAGAACTTGCAGATGTCTGCGGAATCAGCGGAAACACAGAGCAGGAAAAGGCAGATGCATTCATTTCCTGGATGGAGGATATCAATAAAAAGATGGATATCCCGCAGACTCTGTCGTGCATAAAGCGTGAAGACTACGAGCAGCTCGCACAGTGGGCGGAAAAAGAAGCAAACCCGCTCTATCCGGTACCAGTCGTCTGGAAGAAAGCAGATTATTTCCGGTTGCTTGACACCCTGAGAAGTCCGGACTCCGAAAGCGCAAAAGAGCCGCCAAAGACTCAGGAGGAGGTGCATGCGATTGTGGAACAGCAGCGGGCGTTTTTCAAAACGAACGAAACCCTAGATGTGGAATGGAGGCTGCAGCAGCTGAAAAAACTAAGAGATGCAGTCATTTCCTGGACGCCAAGGATGGAAAATGCATTAAAATCCGACCTCGGAAGAAGTGAGGCAGAGGCCTATTTCTGCGATATCGGAGCCGTTGTGATGGAGATTAACGAGTATATCCGCGGGCTTCGAAAATGGGTAAAACCGGAACGTCACAACTCAGGAATGCTTTGTTTCCCGAGCACCAAAACAAAAGTCTACAAGATGCCCTACGGGGTCTCTCTTATCATAAGCCCGTTCAACTTCCCCTTCCTGCTCTCAATAGGAGTTCTTGCAGCAGCAATCGCAGGCGGAAACACAGCAGTAATCAAGGCAAGCTCCAAATCAACGGAATGCACTGCAGTTCTTCAGAATATGATTGCATCAACGTTCCCGCCTGAGTTTGTGACAGTCGTAAACGGCGGTCACGACGTGGCAGACATGTGCCTTGCGGAACGGTTTGACAAAATATTCTATACAGGCTCTCCTACTGTCGGACGCCATGTGCTCTCCTCAGCTGCAGAAAACCTCACTCCTGCCGCACTGGAACTGGGGGGAGAGACCGGAAACTGGGCAATCGTCAGAAAGGATGCCGACTTAAAGGATGCCGCACGGAAAATTGCATTCTTCAAAATCTGTAATGCAGGTCAGATATGCATCAACATCAATCAGGTAGCCGTTGCCAAAGAAGTTGCAGAGGAGTTCATTAAGGAACTGAAAGCCGCAATTGTTTCCCAGATCGGAGAGCAGCCGTGCAAAAACCCTGAGTATCCGAATCTCATTACCGATGCTGCGTATGAAAAATGCGCAAAAGAAGCCGAAAAGTACCGCAAACGCATCGTCTTTGGAGGCATTGGGGATGCAAAGACCCGCAGGTATTCACCGACAATCATCTACCCGGTATCCGCCGATGAGCCGCTGGTAATGCACGAACTCTTTAATCCGTTACTGCCGGTTGTACCGTTTAAGGATACTGAAATTGATACCCTGCTGAAAATCATACAGGACCGCGAGCACGGGCTTGCACTCTATCTGTTTACCCGTAACCTGAAATGGGCTGAGAAGACCATGCAGACACAGCAGTACGGCGGAGGGTGTATCAATGAGGTCTGTCTGCATCTGATGGTAAAAGGTGTTCCGTTTAACGGAACAGGACACTCCGGTATGGGAGCATACCACGGAATCTGGGGTTTCAGGGAGTTTACGCACCCGGCAACTGTGATGTATGGAAAGACCAGGTTCAATCTGCCGCTTCGTGAGCATCCGTACGAAGGAAAAGCCAATGCATACAAACTGAAAATGATTAAACGCTTTGAGAAATAACGTCTGAGAAATAACTGAACTCTGCAGATTCCGGAATGTCCCTGCCGGGGAGGGGACATCCGGAATTTTTCTTTTGATGAATATACCATCCGAATGGCCATTTGGAGGGTGTTTCATCTGGGTGCCTGAGAGATAGTCCCAGGGGCTTTTTTGTATTATTCCTTATTTATTTCCTCCCGGATTGCGAATCATATACCATGTCGTAAATGCACCATGCTCTTCTACAATTTTTTTAACAACCGAAAATCCGAACGACTCATAGTACCCCACATTATGTTCGGTGTTGGTTTCGAGATACACTGCACAGCCTTCTTTGTCGCATTCTGCAAGTTTTTCGCGGACAAGTGACGAACCGATTCCTTTACCCTGGGATTCCGGTGCGACTCCTAAAGCATAGAGATACATGGTATCATCTGAAAGATGCATACGGTCCCGTTCCCGCTCAATGCTCATACAGCGCCGCAGTGTTTTAATCATCTCCGCGGGTCTCATACAGGACAGCAGGGCACGAAGCTGTTTCGGAATGGATACACCCTCGTTTAATTCCCCCATACGGCACCAGACGGCGACTCCTTTGCATTCACTGCTGTCGGCAGCAATCTGTCCGAACGCACCAACCCGTTCCATTTCAAGCCGGAACATAATTGAGAGAGCTTTTTTCTGCCGTTCCTCTCCGGAAATAGCTCCCCCGGGATACGGGTAGTTGATAAAAGCTCTGGCAATCGTATCTGATGCAATATCCAGATTGTCTTTACTAACTGCAGCCGACATTCCAGATAATTCCCCGGAGATTAACACACTCTCGGAACCGGGTCGCCCATCGGCGGCTCAATGAACCGCTCGCTGCCGATTCTGGTAAGCATCACAACGCCTGACCCTTCCACAACCTCACCGACAATCTTCGCGTTCTTCCCGTAGGGGTGAGACTTCAGTGCGGTAAGGACTTTCTCTGCGGCCTCGGGAGCAACGCCCATCACACACTTTCCCTCGTTTGCGACCTGCAGCGGGTCAATTCCAAGCAGTGCCCCTGCCGATGCAACATTTTCGCGGATTGGCATATCCTCTTCGTGCACAACCACTTTCACGCCGGCCTTACGTGCCATCTCATTGATGCATGCAGCAAATCCTCCGCGGGTCGGATCCTTCATCGCATGAATTGCGCCATCGCCGCCTGCGACAATTGCTCCCTCAATCATCTTCCAGAGAGGGGCTACATCGGACTTTAACTGCTCGCCTAAATCGAATCCCTCACGGTAGGTGATAATTGCCATCCCGTGGTCGCCGATTGTACCGGATACGATAATTTTATCCCCGACCTTCAGATTTTTGTCGCGGATAATATAATGGTCAATAACGCCTACTCCTGCCGTGTTGATGGCAATCCCGTCAAGGCTTCCCTTCTCCACAACCTTGGTGTCTCCGGTGATTACTGATGCTCCAACCTCGCCTAATGCGGCGTCCATCGACTCAACAATTTTCTTCAGGTTCTCAATCGGAAAACCCTCTTCGATGACCATGCCGCAGGTTAAGGCAATCGGACGGGCTCCCATCACCGAAAGGTCGTTAATTGTTCCTGAAACCGCAATGCGTCCGATGTCTCCTCCGGGGAAAAAGAGCGGCTTTACCACGTGGCCGTCTGTCGTTAACACAACGGTCTTTCCTCCGATTTCAAAGGTTGAACCGTCGTCAAGAGACTCAAGACCGATGCCTCCTGCGTTGTTGTTCTTAAAAGCGGTAAGCGTCTGGAGAAGTTCTCCCATAACCTCTCCGCCTGCTCCGTGCATCATATTTACTTCGGTATCTTTTATCATTGTATCCTCCTGCCTTTCCTGCATCAGTTTATGTTTTTATCCGCCCGGTTATTCTGCCGCGGGATTTTCTTCATCCTCATCTGTTTCAATCTCAATGTTGGTTACAAGAATCTCTTTCCCCTGCACCATGTGCGGCAGTTTCCCGCAGTTCGGGCAGACAAAGATTTCCGGTCCGCGGTACCCGCAGGCACATTCTGCCAGGGGAAGGACGGTATTGAAGACAAGTTTTGTTCCCTTAAAGATTTCATCTTCTGCGATGAACGTGTTAAACATGAACTCAACCTGCTCCGGATTTACCATCGCCATTGAACCGACATCAACATGAATCGCTTTGACGAGCACAGCGCCGTTGTCTTCCGCGGCACGCTTTGCGGTCGCATAGATGTCGTAGGCAATCCCTGACTCGTGCATGTTTCTTACATTCCGCCTGTTTTTATCGCATCTTCGGACATGCCCATCGCACCGTAAACCTCTTTGAAAAGGGCACGGGTCTCCAGGCCTTCGTCGCGGGACAGGCGCTGAATGGCAAATCCGGTGTGAACAAGGACGAACTCACCGACTTTTACATCAACAAGGTCAATTCTGATCTCCTGCTGCAGTTCGCCGTAATCAACGAGTGCAATGTTTCCGTCACGGATTTCAATAACCTCTGCAGGTACAGCAATACACATGATATATTATATGATGTGAAAAGAGATAAAGCGAACGTATGCACTCCCGCACCTCCGCTCTGATATCGACAACAGTATATCCTACGATAACCAACATATATAATAATGATTTTCAAGCGGAAGTACAGCAGATTTCACATCTCCCCCCGCTATAACAGGACGCTGGAGCGCCTCATCCGCGGCTGCGAAGAGGTGCGCATGCTTCAGGACGGGGGACAGATTATCACTGCCGAGAAAAAATACAATAAAAAACTCTGCTATGCCTACGGAGAGTGCAGGCATCTCCTCAAGCGCCGGGCAGAAGAGATAGAGGCGAATTCAGACGATCCGGCAGGGGAACTCGAAAAGATAAAAGCCGCATTCCTTTCATTTTATGCGCTCGCGGAAGGATACGGCGTTGA
>JAUNXT010000023.1:3506-19305 GCA_030539655.1 Methanocorpusculum sp. | reverse complement strand
GTTACAACCGGAGTTGATGCCTTATTCTTCTTCAACGGGAAGTGGAAGCAGAAGAAGCTCAATCTGGATGCTGTGTAGTCCGCGGACTGTAGCCGGAACTACATCTTTTTTCAGCTGAAAATGAAATAAAAAAAATGTCCGTCTGTTCAGACGAACTTTTTACCGAATGCTTTTGCTTCGGCAATGTATTCAGGATTCTTTTCTGCTGCGTCTTTTATGTGCATCATGTTCTTCCACATAAATCCGCAGTCGGTCCAGCCGAACATACCGCCAAAGACCTGGGCGTTTGATGCGTGGACTCCTGCTGCGACATCTTCACCCATGCTTCCGATGGTGACGATGGTTCCGAATTTTTTATCCTTCGGGATTTTTGAGGAGAAGTCTGCGCGTACCATTGCATACATACGGTCGATGAATGCGAGGAAGAGTGCGGGGGCTCGTCCGAAGTAGACCGGGGCTGAGAAGATAACGCCGTCTGCTGCTTCAATCTTTTCAACAATCTCCTGCATGCCGTCCTTCTGAACACAGTATTTGTTTTCCGGTGCTTTGCAGTAGCCGCAGTCGAGACACGGCTTAATCTGAAGGTCTGCGAGACGGATGAGTTCGGTCTCAGCGCCTGCTTCTGCTGCGCCTTCGAGAGCAGCTTTTGTGAGTGCAAGTCCGTTTCCTTTGCGGGCGGAACCTACAATGCCTATTACTTTAGTCATATGTTTTTATTTGTTTCCGATGTATTTAGGTTTTTCTTCTCCGGCGGTGCTGATTATTTATCCCCCTGAAACACTCAAAAGGGGGAAACTTCCCGCTTTACCATGAGTTTGGCTGCATCCCGCCTTCTGTGATGAGTACGTGAAACATTAATCACAACTGATTTATATATTGGAGAGGAATCTATAATGAGTGAAATTCCGATGAAATACAAAAAACTGGTATTATTTGGTATATGTATCGCGGTTCTTGCCCTGCTTTTTGTTTTTCCGGCATCCGCGGATTCATATCCCGGCGGCGACGGATTTAACGGACTGAACATCATCTATTCTATCTCCGGCGGAAGTGTAGAGAGTGTTGATGATTCAGACGGGTTTACTACATCCCGTTCAATCAAAGGAACGTGTTCACCGGGAACTGTTACCATCTCCGGAACGGTTGAAAGCAACTGGTCGCCTGAGGTCAGAGTGAATGTTTCCATCAATAATGGGGAGAAATCAGACTCAAAAAAGATTGAGATGAAGAAGACCGACAATTCAAAATCTTTTTCGGTATCGATACCGGTAACAAAATCCACGGATAAAGTGACGTTTTCCATTTCCATGGACGCAAGTTACGGAAACGGTCAAAACCGCGGGCTGCGTGTTTCAGGAACACTGGTAAACACCGGCTATGATGAAAATGCAGCAGCAGGCGGCGACGGCGGATTTCCGGTAGTTCCTGTTGTTGCAGCAGGAGTGATTGTTGCAGGCGGCGGGGCAGCTGCAGTTGTCATTAAGAAAAAAGGCGGATTTTCAAAGAACACACAGCCAAAGAACGGTACAAGAAAGATAAATCAGTGGATTAGTGAAGAACCGGACGGAACACTGAAAGTTTCCGACCCCGCAACCGGAGAAGTCCGTGAGTATATTCCTGAATCATGGAAGGGCGGCAAGAGAATCTATAGAAATCCGCTTACAGATGCAGAATATACCCTTGAAGATCTCAAAAACAGTCTTGCATCGCGCAGTGAAAATGCTCATCTGATACAAAAAGACAGCGAAACCGCCGGAAAAGCTGTGTATGAACAGCATGCAAAGTTCGTGAAAAACGAGGATACGGCAGAAAACATCAGAAAAATCAAGGAAAAGATGAAGGTGCTGAATCACCAGGACTATGTTGACAAAATCCATGAGAAATACGGCACAACGGACGACAAAGAAATCCGCAAAAAGCAGATTGAAAAATCTATTGAAAATACCAACACAGCAGAGAGCTGGATGCAAAGAGATACCGAACTTGCAGCTGCCCAGAACACAGCAGAAGGTGTGGAAAAAGTCTCTGATGTCGCTGTTGATGTGTTGGGAGATATGACCGGTGCTGCCGGAAAAGCCCTCAAAGACACCTATACTGCAGTTAAATCCGTCGGTTCAAGGCTTTCCGAGGCACATGCAGCGAATCATTACGGTAAGAAAATGAATGGTGCAGGTCACAAGGATGTTTCCTATACCGAGGCGTTCGGACAGGGGGTTGTTGAAGGAGGTGCCGGTGTTTTGCAGAATCATTATGATTCAGGATGGAAAGGGGCTGCGGCGTCTGTCGGAGGTGATGCCGCGAAAGCAGCGGCTGATGCATTACGGAATGGAAAAGATGTAGGTCAGGCTGTTCTTGACGGTGCAAAATCAGGCGCGGAAAATTATGCGGTGAAGAAAGGTATCGAATATGTCGCTGATTCGGCAACAGATATTGTACGTGATAAGTATGCCGCTCATATGGAAGGATTTGGCGACCTTGGTGACGGTGTTACCGGGAACAGTTCGGATTATGTTGAACAGTGGTCCGCAGGACAGCGTTCCGAACTGACGAAGAACTTTTCCAATACCAAATCCGACATAAACGCACTGAAAAACATCACATCAGACGTGTACACCGGCGAAGGAACGAGTCCTATCCAGGGAGATATTGCCGATGCGAATCAGATTACAGCAGAAAATGAGAAGACGCTCGATGAGATGCGTGAAAAACTTAATGCCATGAAGGCAGCAAAAAAATAAATCAAAAGGAGTATAATTAGATAATATGGGATTACTGGATGAATTCAAATCTGTGATTAAAGATGAGGCTGCAGATGTAAAAAAGATGATTAATAAGAACTTTCCCAAGTCTGCAGCAGAGCCGGAGAAAACAGATAAAGATGAGTTAAAAGATATGGAGTCCGAGCTGTTTATGCAGATTGGGAAAATGGCAGTGACAGAATTCGGCGCAGAAAAATTCGGGGAAGCAGGAAGTATGCTTCTCGAAGTTCAGCAGATGATTGCCGAACGTGAGGAAGAGAGCCGCAGAAACGCTGAACAGGTTTGTCAAAACTGCGGGTATGTTCTTCATGGTTCGCCAAAATTCTGTCCGGAATGCGGCACAAAAATCGAGACAAAAGAGATGTCTCACTAAAACAAAAGGCGGTAATAAATCTACCCGCCTCTTTTTTCCTCAATTTATATTATCCCCTCAATTTACCGGGAATCGTTCGTCATCTCCCTGATTTCATCAGTCCTGCCCGCCAAAGCGCAGCCGCCGTCGTGGGGAATCCTGGTAAGTTCAGCAGCGGAAAGCCGGGAAAAGAGCGGGGACTCTATCGCCTCTTTCAACGAGCAGTCTTTCAGATTCCTGTCAGACAGCGGTGCAAACGGACACGGCTCGGCAGCCCCGAACGGGTTGATATGGAAGAATCCTCTTCCCGCTGCAAGACATCCGCCCATGAGCTCCTCGTCTCCCGGAAATGAGAGGAACCAGAGCGAGCGGAACCGTTTCCTTGCGGATGCGAGACGCTCTGCCATAAAGCGCCGGTCGTCTGCGTCCGGTTCAAGCGCCCGGTCCGATTCCCCTGATGCGGTGTACTCGATAAGAAAGACCGCCGCCGTTCCGGCACGCGAGAGTCCTTCGAAAAACACATCGGATGTGACCTCTCTGATGTTCTCCTTTGAAACGGTGACCGCTGCCCCGAAGAGCACACCATTTTGACGGAACGTTTCTGCCGCTGAGGACGCTTTTGCAAACACACCTTCCCCCCGCCTTGCATCAGTTGAAGCACTTCCTCCTTCGATGCTGAACACCGGGAAGAGATTGCGCGACTTTATGAAAAGCTCTGTCATGCCGGTGTCAAACTGGGTGCCGTTGGTAAACACCGGAAAAATCAGATTTTTCTCCTTTGCGGCTGCGGAGATGACCTCACGGTTTAAGAGCGGCTCACCTCCTGCAAGCAGAACAAAGGAGATGCCGAGTGCATCGGCTTCGGAGAAGATACGCTTCCAGTCGTCTGCGGAAAGCGGCGTCTTCTCCGGGGTATCCGAGCAGAATCCGCAGCTGCGTGCGTAACACCCCTTGCAGTGGAGGTTGCACCGTTCGGTTATACTTGCTATCAGAAAGGCCGGTACATGGAGTCCGGCACGTTCATGCCGTTTCCTTCTCTGCGAGCGGTGTTTCTGGACGCGAATCTGCCGCACGAGAAACCGTTTTTCCGCACCGTCTGCCGCTGACTCTTTCAGAACTGAGGTTATGAGACGGAAGATACCGTCACTTAGGTAGGAGGTCAGTTCGTTTGTTTGCATTCTCTATCCGTTTCTCTCTTCACTATATCTCTTTTCCGTTTTTTCCGCAAAAGTCCTCTATCCATGCCGGAAATGTGATGGGAACTGTCCGGCCGTAGATAGGGAAAAAACAGAAGGGATGAAGAGGCCGGGTTGTTACCTTAGTTCTTCTGAATCTTCGGGTTTTGTTTTTGTATCAAGGCAGCGTTTTTAGCGGTGATGACCGGAACACCTGTTTCGCTTTCAAGTTTTTGCGGGCGTCTCCGGCGATTTTTCCCCTGCGTTTTGCAATTTGTTTATTCTGCCCGAATGTCTCCGGCTGTTCCTTCTGACTTATCTGAGTCGTTGAAGCCTCTGCCAGCATATTAAGTACGAGCTCTAAATCCGTCATGTTGTCACGGAGATTTTCTTTCTTGAGGTCTTTGAATGTCTTGTACTCTTTTGTCGTCATTCCCGACCATGCTTTGCTTATTTCGTCCGTGAGGATTGCGTATTCCACTCCTTTTTCCACGCCGTGTCTGTCCCATTCTTCGGTCAGGGAGTTTCTGATGCGGATTGATAACAGGCGCTGGTGTATCCAGTCTTCGCTGTATCCTTTTTTGAGGTAGGTCTCTAAAGCTCTGTCGATGGCAAGTTCAGGGTCTATCGTTTCATCGATATGCTCTTTTCCGACGCGGGCTAACCACAGTTTAAATGGTTCGGCTTTCTTTGAGGGAATACTCTGGATGATGCGGAGAAGCTGTTCGGTGTTTGCAACATCGGTTAAACGTTGTTTTCCGTCAGCTGCCTTCATTTTCAACTGCTTACAATTTGTAAGCAGTTCGTTTCCTTCAGCCGCAAGACGTTTTTTTACTACTGCCCAGTATGTACTTGCATTGCGTTGTGTCTGCTGATCAGTCAGTGCTCCTACGACGTCAACAATGGAAAAATACCAATCTTCCTCTTCATCGTTCCAGACGGTTCGTATCTGCTGATTGTCAAAGAGTTTCGGGGTGACGGTCTTTTCGGTCATTTTTCTTACCCTGCCGAATCTGATGCGATGTTCCTCTCGTTCCGGACAGTTTGCAGATTAATTCTTAAAGCTGTGAATCGGTGCGGGAATTCTTCCTCCGCGGGAGACAAACTCCTCACAGGAGTAGGGAGAGATTGCCTGGACCGGGGCACTGCCTAAGAGTCCGCCGAACTCCAGCGTGTCGCCAATGGTCTTTCCAATCGCAGGGATTAACCGGACAGCAGTTGTCTTCTGGTTTACCATGCCTATTGCTGCTTCGTCCGCAATGACGCCTGCAATCGACGAGGCAGAGGTGTTTCCGGGGACTGCTATCATATCAAGACCTACCGAGCAGACGCAGGTCATCGCCTCAAGTTTTTCGAGGGAAAGTGCCCCGCGGGTCACTGCATTTATCATTCCCTGGTCTTCGCTTACAGGAATGAAGGCGCCTGAGAGGCCGCCTACGAATGAACTTGCCATAACGCCTCCCTTCTTTACCTGGTCATTTAACAGGGCAAGGGCTGCAGTGGTTCCCGGGGCACCTACCGATGCGAGTCCCATCTCCTCAAGGATATCTGCCACACTGTCGCCTACAGCAGGGGTTGGTGCAAGGGACAAATCCACAATACCGAATGGGACATTCAGCCGTTTTGACGCCTCAAGGGCCACCAGCTGTCCCACTCTTGTCACCTTGAACGCGGTCTTCTTGACGGTTTCGCAGAGCACCTCAAAGTTTTCCCCGTGAATCTTTGTAAGGGCGTGGCGCACGACACCGGGTCCGCTTACCCCGACGTTTACGACCGCATCTCCTTCGGTCACCCCATGGAACGCTCCCGCCATGAACGGATTGTCGTCAGGTGCGTTGCAGAACACAACCAGTTTTGCGCATCCGATGCATCCCCGGTCCTTTGTCATCTCCGCGGTTTCGCGGACAATATCTCCCATCAGCCGCACGGCATCCATGTTAATGCCGGTCTTTGTAGAGCCGATGTTTACCGAGCTGCAGACCTTTTCTGTTACAGCAAGTGCCTTCGGGATGGAACGGATTAAAAGCTCATCCGCTTTGGTCATACCTTTTGAAACCAGTGCGGAGTATCCGCCGAGGAAGTTTACTTTTGATGCGGCGGCCGCTTTATCCAGGGCCTGCGCGAGGAGCACAAAGTCATCCGGGGTTTTGCAGACCGAAGCCCCGACTAATGAGATAGGAGTTACAGATATTCGTTTGTTTACAATTGGTATTCCAAACTCCTGCTCAATCTCTTCACCCACCCGCACCAGGTCCTTTGCGGTTTCGGTGATTTTTGTATAGATTGCGTCCGCAAGCTCCTCTGCCGTGTTTCCCTTGCAGTCGAGCAGACTGATGCCGAGCGTGATTGTTCTGACATCGAGCTTCTCCTGCCCGATCATTGCGTTTGTTTCATTGACTTCAAAGAGGGAGACCATTGTTTATATCCTGTGCATGCGGTCAAAGATCTCTTCGCGCTGGCAGTGAATCTTGACACCGAGTTCGTCTCCGATTTTGTCCATCTCAGAAGCCATCTCTGCAAATGAGGCGGTGCTTTTTGCGATGTTTACGATCATCATCATATTGAAGTATCCCTGAACAATGGTCTGTGAGATATCCTCCACATTAACGTGTTTGTCAGAGAGGTAGGTACAGACGCGGGCAATAATTCCCACTGTATCGCGTCCGATGACGGTTATGATTACTTTTTCCATATTGCTTATACTATTATTCTGCTGAAGAGATAAGGGTTGTGTGGCAGAGGTGCGTTTTTTCCTTTGTTTTTGCGGGAACGGCGGTAGAAATGAGAAAGAACCCGGGCACGCGCAGGGAATTTATCCGCGGCACTTCTCCTGTGAAAAAGAGAAACATACATTATTCCACAAAACAAATATTCTTTAATGATAAAACTCAACCCCTCCCCGAAAGTCTATACCGGATGGACCGAACGAAGCTGCCACCCCAAAGATACCTTAGCCCGCATCGAACAGTTCACAGGCCCTGCAGGAATAACAAGAGTTGCAGACATAACAGATCTCGACCGTCTGGGAATTCCGGTCTACTCCTGTATCAGACCCGGAGCCGCAGACGGGGCAATCTCTGTCTACAACGGAAAAGGAGGCACAGAAGAGGAGGCTCGTGCCGCAGGTATCATGGAAGGAATCGAGCGCTACAGTGCAGAGGCCATCCCCCGCGATCTGCAGAACCACACCTATCAGGAGATGCAGCTTGCAGGATACAATGTCTTAAATCCCGAAGAGTTAATTCTCCCGCAGGCAGCTCCGAAGAGTGCTGCTATTCCCTGGGCAGAAGGGTATGATATCATAAATAACGAATCAGTATATCTCCCCTTCTGTGCGGTTGTCCACCCGAATCCCCTATACATGGAAACACTTTTCCGCTCCAGTTCAAACGGAATCGCATCCGGAAACACCATGGAAGAAGCGATTTTTTATGCTCTCACCGAGGTCATTGAACGTGACTCCTGGTCCCTTGCCGAGGTCACAAGAAACACCGGAAAGAAGCTCACGGACCTTCCTGAAAAAGTTGCGGAGATGGCGGAGAAGTTCACGAAAAACGGGGTTGAGGTAACACTGCGGGATATCACATCCGATATCGGAATCCCCACGATTGCTGCCGTGGCGGACGATGTTGAACTTAAAGACCCGCGTCTTTTAATGATCGGGATGGGCACTCACACCAATGCGGAAATCGCTATGATTCGCGCTCTCTCCGAAGTTGCGCAGAGCAGGGCAACACAGATTCACGGTGCACGTGAGGATGCGACGCTCGCCCGCTTCCGTGAGATGATGGGCTACGACGGGGTAAAACGGATGAACGCCTACTGGTTTGCGGGAGATGAGTACAAGTCTGCAGCGGAGATTCCGTCGTGCAGCACGGATGACTTTAAACAGGACATAGAATACATCATAAGCCGTCTGCAGGCGGCAGGACTTTCCCGTGTCATTGTCTGTGACCTGACCGACCCCGACATCGGTGTGCCTGTAGTCCGCGTGGTAGTCCCGGGTCTTGAGTGTTTTACCATCGACAATGAACGCCGCGGCGAAAGATGCCGCAGGGCAGAGCTTTCAAAAATCAGGGGACGGCGCTGAAGGCACGGGAGGTTTTGTCTGATGTCAGAATCCATGCCGCACACCGTTGTTTTTGCAGGTCCGAGTATCTCAAAAGAGGAGATTTCCGGGATTCTTCCAGGGGCAGAGGTGAGACCCCCGGTCCGGCGCGGGGATGCTGCAGCTGCGGTGCAGGACGGGGCACGCCTGCTTATCATCATCGACGGGGTCTTTTTCCAGGACGAGGCGGTTGCGCACAAAGAGCTTCTCGGCGTGCTGAAGGCAGGGGTTAAAGTCTTTGGCGCATCATCAATGGGTGCACTTCGTGCCTGCGAGCTTGAGCCGTTCGGAATGGCCGGGGTCGGAAAAATATTTGAGTGGTACCGCTCGGGAAAAATCGTTGCAGACGATGAGGTGGGAATGCTGTTCGACCCGGAGACGGGCGCCGCGCTTTCTGTTCCAATGGTAAATATGCGTGCCTCCTTTGAAAAAGCAAAAGAGGCGGGGCTTCTGACCGCGGATGAGGAGCGTGCTCTTCTAAAGGCCTCTAAAGCGATTTATTACCCCGAACGCACCTACCGGCGTGTGCTAAAGGAGGCGGATGTCGCAGAAGAGACAAAAGACGTGCTGTCCCGCTGGCTCAAAACAGACGCGGTCGACCAGAAACACGAGGATGCGGCAGCGTGCCTCGCTCATGTCAGGGGGCTGTATGACTGAAGAGAACCGTTACCTGCGTCAGATTCCCTTAATCGGTGAAGAGGGATGCCGTATGCTTCAGGGGTCAACGGTTTTCATCGCCGGGGCCGGAGGACTCGGGTCTCCTGCCTCCCTCTATCTCGCATCAGCAGGTGTTGGGACTCTCCGTATCGCAGACATGGACTCTGTTGAAGAGTCGAACCTGAACCGCCAGATTCTCCATCCCGAGTCCCGCATCGGGGAGAACAAGGCACTCTCCGCAAAGAAAAGCATTGAAGCCGTAAACGGAAACTGCCGCGTTGAGGCGTTCCCTGAAAAAGTTACGGACGCGTCCGCACTGCGGCTCATCGGGGATGCGGATTTAATCATCGACTGCCTTGATAACTTTGAGGCACGTTATGTTTTAAACCGTGCGGCGCTTCGTCTGGAAAAGCCGCTTCTTCATGCTGCGGTATCGGGATTTTCGGGGCAGCTTACTCTGATAATCCCCGGAAAAACCCCGTGCCTTTCCTGCATCTTTCCGCAGGTCACAACCGCGGAATCTTCGCCTGCGCTTGGGGCTGCCTGCGGTGTTGTCGGGTCCTTACAGGCCCTCGAAGCAGTGAGAGTATTAACCGGAAACCCGACTCTTGCCGGAAATCTTCTGCTCTATGACGGAAGTTCCAACACATTAAACAGCTTTTCGGTAAAGAAAAGCGTACGCTGCCCTGAGTGCGGCTGCCGCTGAAGGGAAAATAGACAAAGCATATACATTTTCAGAGAAAAACAGATAAGTATGGCTCAGAAGAGACTTGCCCGTTCTGCGACGAACAGAATCATATCCGGAGTCTGCGGCGGGATTTCCGAATACACTCATATTCCGTCATGGATTATCCGGCTGATAACAATAATCCTTTTCTTCGTCCCGGTACCTGTCATTCTGGTAACAATTCTCTATATTCTTCTTACTATGGCCCTTCCGGTGCGTATCCCGGGAAAACAGCTTGACAGTGATGCGATAGATGTTGAGTATGAGGTTCGCGAGTGAAACCGCAGTACGATGAGAATGACCTGACAGACCCGCCGTTTTATCTGCCGCAGTTTGAGCAGGCATACCGGTACATCATAGACGAGTATGATGTGCCTCCCCGCGATACCGCGGTTTTTATCCCCTGTGCAGTCAGGAAACCCTACAGCACGAGCCCTTCGCACAAACTGTTTCACAAGGTGTTTGATGAGGTCTTTTCAGCACCTGAAGAGTACCATGTGGTAATCTTCGGGACCTGCGGGACCGTTCCTGCAGAGCTTGAACTCATGTATCCGTTCGCACACTACCACTATATGCTCGGAAACGTTAAAGACCAGAAGATAAAAGATGATTTCCTAAAGATTGAAACGGACCGTGTTGCAGGATACCTGACAAAGACGAAGAACACCTACAAAAAACGAATCGCCTACTGCATCGGGCTTTTCAGAAAGGCTATGATGCAGGGCTCGGAAAAAGCAGGGGTGCCTGTTGAAATCTATCCGACACAGCCGGTAATCGATAAACTCTATGATGCGGACTGTCCGTTTCCTGAAGGAAGTCTTTCGATGCAGGCATATCTTGATGAGTTTAAAAACGCCCTGATACGGATACGTGATGCGAAATGAGTGTAAGAGAGGTTGCTGCAGTCCGTCTGGACGAGAAGAAATCAAAGTTCTACGCTCATCTCTATGAGATAGATTCCCCCGATGATATCGCTGAAATCCGGGAGATTCACGACAAAACCTACAAAAAAGCAGCTCATCACTGCTATGCGGCGGTCTGCGGAAACTTTTCGGACAGCAGGGCTGATGGTGAAGTGGGCTCTCCAGGGCGAGCCCTGCAGGAGGTGATGGACCACCACAATTTAGGGTCCCATGTGCTTATGGTATCCCGTATCTTCGGCGGGATTAAGTTAGGTCCTGCAGGGGTTGCACGGGCGTTTCGCGAGGCAGGAAACGGTGCTGTGCTTGAGTATGAAAAGACAAGGAAAAAGGTTATCTGAGTGTCTGAACAGACCGTTTTGAAATAATATTTATCGGAACAGAGTATTCCCGGGCGGATTCGAACCGCCGTTTCCGGCTCCAAAGGCCGGAATGATTGACCACTACACTACGGGAATCTGTTTTTAAAAAAATGCGAGGGGTGGGATTCGAACCCATGAACTACTGAAGACCAGATCTTAAGTCTGGCGCCGTTGGCCTGGCTTGGCTACCCTCGCCCAACTTCCTTATTATATTATTACTCTTAGGTAAAAAAGGAAACGGTTTGTTTTCTCTTTCCTGTAAACATCCGGCAAAGAGACAGCATCACTGCGGAATTTAAAGAATTCCCGCGCGACGCAGCATCTCTTCTGTTCTGCCGCATGAGGCATGTGCCGTGTTGTCGAGTGTTAACGGTGTTATAGTGACATACCCGGCATGCAGCACATCAGCATCATATCCTTCACCGGGATTGAAATACTGCTCCCCGCAGATCCAGTAGTATGGTTTTCCGCGCGGGTCGGTTCGTTTTTCCACCGAGGTCTCAAATAACCGGGGAGCAAGTTTTACCACCCGGTAACCTTTGATGTCTCCTGCAGGAATATTGACATTTACGAGGTCAGCGCCTTCCGGCATTCCTTCCGAGAGATACAGCGGAACAAGAGAGGAGACGACCTTCTTTACTGCGGAAAAGTCTCCGGCATGGGTACGCGGGTCGGTAAATTTATCCCCGTCATTGTTCATCTGAAGGGAAAATGCAACAGCGGGAACGCCCTGATTTGCGGCCTCCATCGCAGCACCTACCGTGCCTGAGGTTGTTATCGACTCGGATGTGAGATTTTCTCCAAGGTTGACACCGGAAACCACCAAATCCGGCTTTGGTCCGAGCGCAAACAGCCCGAGAAGCAGTGCATCCACGGGTCTTCCGCCGACAGCGTATGCGGTGTGTCCGTTTACGATGATTTCATCCATCCGGAGCGCATCGAAAATAGAGATGGATCGTCCTGCAGCACTCTGCTGAACGGCAGGGGCACAGACCGTAACATCTGCGAAGACGGACATCGCCTCATATGCGGCCCAGAGACCTGCGGAGTTTACCCCGTCATCATTGGTCAGAAGAATCCGTGGCCGTGTCATTACAAATCACCGGATGCAAGTTTCAGAACCGCATACGCGGGAAGTGCATCTGCCGGAATCTTCAGTTCACGTTCGAGGTCGATTCCATCCACAAGCGGCGCGAAGGTCTTTGCCCCGATGCCGCCGACAAGGACCGTGTCCGCCCCGGTCTCTTCCTTTACGCGGGCGACTGCGTCACAGACCAGTTTTTTCTGGTTTTTCCAGACTGCCTCTGCAATTGCGACCGCTCCTGCTTCCCCGATCTCTTCGAGGTCTGCGCAGACGGTACGTGCAAGTCTCCTGAGACATGCTTCGCGGGATACCTCTTTACCGTCGGGGGTTGCTGCCGTGTACTCTTCTTTCCCAATGTTTCCAAGAACGAAATGCACATCCCCGGTACAGGCGAAGTACTCGGAGGAAAAGGGTGTTTCAATCCCGTTTATGAGAGCAGAGGATGCAAGAGCTGCCGCAGGCGATCTGAGCATTCCCGTGTAGACCAGATACCCTTTCTGGAGACGCAGGGTGTCTGTCATTCCGACAAGGTTTTCAAAACCCGCAAACGGGACAATGTCCGCGGTCGTGCTTCCGATATCAAGCATCATCCCGTCCGGGTACTTCTTTTTCAGGTATGCGACGGATGCAAGCCAGTTTGCCGCGGCAAGTGCGGGACATGCATCTTTGTGAAACGCTCCGTCTGTTCCGTAAAACAGTGCATTCGGGAAGGTCTTTCTCACCGCGTCCACAATGAAAGAGATACCTTCCGCCTTGTTGTAAAATCCGTCTGCGAGCTCTCCGCTCATGACAACCGCGGCATTGTCGCTTTCGTATCCGCTTAAGAGTTCTGCAAGAGGCGACTCTTTCCAGAGCGGACAGTAGTGGATGTGAACACCCGACTCATCCGCGATTTTGAGGTTTGCTCCCCCGACATCGATTCCAATCATCGGAGTGTGACCCGTCCTTCAGCGTCAAACACCGCAGTCTTTCCGTTATAGTGAACCGCTTCCGGCGGAAGACCAACGGTTGCCTTCAGCAGGATATCTGCAATCTCCTCTTCGATTACCTGCACAATGCCTGTCAGACTCATAGTGGGGCGCGGGTTTACATCGACCACATAGATTTTACCGTCAGATACCACCATGTCGACTCCGGTGTATCCCTGACACCCGAGGGCTTCGATGGTTTTTGCTGCGGTATCAGTCATCTCTTTTTCAAGTGCGGGATGAACCGGGGTTTCCCCGCCTGCGTATCTGAAGAACCCGTCTTCATCGATTGAGGTATACTGACGGTTTACTGTTAAAATAACCGGAGGAAGACCGCTGTAAAATCCGCATGCTTCTCCTACGACGCGGCTTCCGACAAGACTTACGCTGTAGTGTTCTCCTTCGAGATACTCAACCATCATCTCATCTTCTTTTGGAAGCTCTCCTTCCTTTGCTATGCGGACGTTGACCGAGCCCTCGCCTTTTACAGGTTTTATGACCCGCTTTCCTGCAAAGTCGGGTCCTGCCTCACGCGGCACGGCAATCCCGCGGGCTGCAAGGAGTTTTGATGTCAGACGCTTGTTTGCCGCGACCGCAACCGCCGTGCTGTCTGACCCGGCATTGTGCGATACAAGCTCTGCGGTGTGGGTAAACTTTGCAAGCATCGCATCAGGGGAGATTATCAGACTGTATTCGCAGTCCGGCGCAAGGCGTGCGATTTCATCGTTGAAATCCATTCCGGCGGAAGGCTGCACCACCTCATATCCGCATGCTTCAAAGCTTTTTTTCAGGACATCGACCATGGCCCGCCCTTCAGGGGCGAGCAGAGGGTCGTTAAACACCGTGTATTCTGCTATGAGTACTTTCATGGGACTGCAGTGTTATCCGCGTTTTTCAACTTCTGCGATGAGGTTTTCCATGACCTTGTCAACCGCTTCGCGGGTGGCCTCTCCGCCCTTCTGTCCGGGGCTCTTGAGAATGAACGGTCTTCCCTCGTCACCTGCACGTCTCATGTCGATATCAAGGGGTATTGCACCAAGGAACGGCACATTGTACTTTTCTGCCGCTTTCTTTCCTCCGCCCTGTCCGAAGACATCCAGAACTTCGCCGCAGTGCGGGCAGACAAGGCCTGACATGTTTTCAACGATTCCAAGGACCGGTAGCTCCATCATTTCGATGAACTTGATTGCCTTTGTGGAGTCGAGGACTGCAACATCCTGCGGGGTGGTTACAATGACCGCACCTTCGACGTTTGGTGCGAACTGGACGATGTTTAACGCCTCATCGCCTGTTCCCGGCGGAAGGTCGCAGACAAGGTAGTCAAGGTCTCCCCAGTCAACGTCTCCTAAGAACTGCTGGATGGCAGCCGCTTTCATCGGTCCTCTCCAGACAACCGGGCTGTCCGTCTCGTTTAAGAGAAGCGCCATGGAGATGACTTTAAGAGATCCTGTGACCTTAATCGGCATAATCTTGTTTCCGATACCCTGCAGGCGAAGATCCTCGATTCCGAGCATCTTTGCAATGGAGGGACCGTGGATATCAAGGTCCAGCAGTCCGGTCTGATAGCCGTGGTTGGATAAAGCGTATGCGAGGTTTACTGAAACAGTACTCTTTCCGACGCCGCCTTTTCCTGATAAGACCAGGATAACATGCTTTACACTGATGTCTGCTTTCTTTGGTTTCTGACAGGAGTCAGTCTTTGATGAACACGTATCACAGTGTCCGTCGCATCCTTCTGGATTGTCGCTCATGTTTCTATTCTCCAGTTTTGTGTATATTATATGTCCTGTGATACTATAGGTTTTCCGTTAGGGGCAGGCGGGGCGGAGCAGCACCAGCCAGGGCACCGTATCCCGGTTTTGCCTGATTTCTGCCGGTTCCTGAATAATCTTCCGGGAAATCAGCCGGTAATAGGGAAGAATGTGCCAAAAGATGGGTGCTGCCTGCCATTTCTCCCGTTCCTTGTATCAGGTACACAAAAATAAGCCGCAAAAAGCGCCTGACTGCATTTCAGAGACCAACCTGTCTCCTTATTATATGAGTAACTGCAAATAATATTCACAAATTGTTTCTCACTTGGTCGGAGCAACACAATATATGAAATCAATAACCGGTTCGGCGCGGTGTCCGACGTATGACAAACGTGAAGAGGTGTTTAAGGCTGTACGAAAAGCTGTGCGTCTCGCAGGCGGTCTTCCGGATGTCAAAGGAAAGAAGGTCCTCATCAAACCGAATCTTCTGTCCGATGCGGCACCCGAGCGGGCGGTAACCACTCATCCGCAGGTTATCTGGGCTGTTGCAAAACTGGTACAGGATGCAGGAGGAATTGTAACAATCGCCGACAGTCCGGGAGCAGGAATTCTCTACACTCCGCGCACGCTTCACAAGGTCTACAGCAAATGCGGCATCGAGGATGTGGCAAAAGAACTTGGCATCACCCTTGACTATGATGTCGGCTTTATGGAGTGCAACTTCCCCGATGGAGTTGTAATGAAGCACTTCACCGTGATTAATCAGGCATACAGCGCAGATGTCATCATTTCGGTCTGTAAATTAAAGACTCACATGTTTGCCCACTTTTCCGGTGCGGTGAAAAATACCTTCGGTGTTATCCCCGGGCTGGATAAACCGGTCTTCCACTCCCGGTTCCCGGACTTTACCGACTTTGCGGAGATGCTCGTTGACCT
>JAUNXT010000023.1:0-3406 GCA_030539655.1 Methanocorpusculum sp. | reverse complement strand
CCGATTGCTGATTTCGTGCCCCCTTCAACCTACCGGCAGGAGGTTGTGCGGGAGTCCTGGCAGAAGAGAAATATCTACCGCAGACTGCAGCGTGTGGGAAAGGACATTTATTCTCCGTCTCCGGTAATCGATCCAAAGCGCTGCGTGGGCTGCGGTCAGTGTGTCAGAATCTGCCCGGTAAAGGCCGCCCACATCTCGCAGGGGAAGGCATCGTTTAATCTGACCAACTGTATCCGCTGCTACTGCTGCCACGAGATGTGTCAGTATGACGCAATCATTATGAAACGTCCGTTCATCGGAGAACTTATTCATTCGTTTATCCAGTAACCATGTCGCGCAATTGGCTGATATTAGGAGGAGGACTCACCGGAGTTACTCTGGCACGCCTGCTCTCCGAGAAAGGAGACGGCGTCACTGTTTTTGAAAAGAATCAGAAGACCGGGGGTCTTTGTGTTTCCGAGAAAAGAAACGGCTTTACCTTTGATATCGGGGGTTCGCATATTGTCTTTTCCCGCGATACAGAGGTCCTGCAGTTTATGCAGAACGTCTTAGGCGACAACCGCGAGTTCAGGGACCGGAACACGAAGATTTTTTACAAAGGGCGTTATGTCAAGTATCCGTTTGAGAACGGGCTTTCGGAGCTCCCCAAAGATGACCTCTATTTCTGCATCAGCGAGTACATCAAAATGCTGATTGCCTCCGAGAAGGGAGAAACAGCCGAGCCGCAGAACTTTAAGGAATGGATTTATGCAACCTTCGGCAAAGGGATTGCCGAGTGCTACCTTGTCCCCTACAATGAAAAAATCTGGAACTATTCCGTGGATAAGATGTCCAAGCACTGGATGGACGGACGTGTCCCAAGACCGCCGGTCGAAGACATTATCAAGTCCGCAGTGGGAATCGAAACCGAGGGGTACACACACCAGTCGGTCTTCTCCTATCCGGTTGAGGGAGGAATTGAAGCCCTTGTCCGTTCCATTGAAGCACCGGTAAAGGACCGGATAGTAACAGGAGCGGAGGTCACGGCTGTTGAAAAGACCGCGGCCGGGTGGAAGGTCACTGCAGGCGGGAAGACCTATGAAGGAGATGAACTTATCTCCACGATTCCGCTGCAGATTCTGCTCCCGATGCTGGAGGCTCCCGCCGCGGTAAAAGAGGCGGTAGGAGCTCTCCGGTACAACTCGATTGCCTGTATCTCGGTCGGGATTAAAGGAGAGGTCCCGGACATCTCATGGATGTACATCCCCGAGGGAAAATGGGGGGCGTTTAACCGCCTGTCTTTCCCGTCAAACTTCTCCACAAAGACGGCGCCTGAAGGATGCTCTTCTATCCTTGCCGAGATTACCTACAATGAGGGCGATGAGATCTCGAAGATGACGGATTCGGAGATTATCTCCCATACGGTCTCCGGTCTTCGTGAGATGGGGCTTGTCTCAGACAATGTGGTCTTTTCCGCGGTTGACCGGTTTACCTACGCCTATGTTGTCTATGATACGGAGTATCTGAAAAACATTAAAACCGCCCGCGAATGGATTGAGGCGCAGGGTGTGCACCTCGTCGGGCGCTTCTCGCAGTTTGAGTATCTGAATATGGACGGGTGCATAAGAAGCGTGATGAACTTTGTGGAGAAACAAACATGATATCAGTAGTTATCCCTGCATTTAATGAAGGAGAGGGCATCGAGGCATGCCTGAAAAGTCTCTGCGACCAGACTCTCCCCCGCGACCAGTATGAGATTATCGTAGTTGACGGCAACTCGAAGGACAACACCCGTGAGGTTGCTGCAAAGTATGCGGACAAGGTCTTTATCCAGACAAGCAAAAAGGTAGGAGGCGCCAGAAACGACGGCGTTCTTGCAAGTAAGTATGACTGGGTTGTAACAGCAGATGCGGACTGTTTCTTCCCGCGGACCTGGCTTGAGACGATTGTAAACGACTTTAAGGAGCACCCTGAAGCGGTGGTGTTCTATGGGCCTATCTATCCGTTGGAGCCCGGGGCAAAGTATAAGGCTGAGGTGTTTCTCTATAACCGTGTGGTGCATGCGGGAGGAAAGACCGGCATTTTCTATGCAACGCTTGGTGCGAACACTGCGTTCCGGAAGAAGGAGTTTATTGAGGCCGGGATGTACCGTGTCTGCGATGCGGGAGACGACTGGGAGCTTCCGTTCAGGATGAAGAAGCTCGGGAAGATTCATCTCGATATGAAGATGGTCGTGGGCTTTTCGATGCGGCGGTACATTAACTTTGGTCTGCTCCGCTCAGGGTTCCAGTGGTTCTATGTGGTAGCCAAGGGCGGGGATTCGGACAAGCATCAGTATATGGGTAAGACGTATACGAAGAAGTAAGACAAGCCCGATAAGAAAAAGAAAGAATAAAGATTTTTTTATTTTTACTATTTTTACTCTAACTGCAGAGTGCCCACAATCCGCAGCTTTCCGCCGTCGAGATAATGCACAACCGCAGAATCTCCCGCCTTAAAGACCATCGGCGTCTCAAGCTCAAGAGTGATTGTCGGGTTGTGCCAGTCGGAACCGTTTTCCACCCTGGTAATCCTTGCGGATAAAAACTGCATCCAGTGACCAAGAGAAACCACCATCTGCTCTTTCAGCTCAGACGGCCAGTACTTAACAAGCGATGCCTTGCAGACAAGCTCTGTTTTGTGGATAACTGCAGGGTCGTTTGTAAGCACATATCCTCTGTCAAGGTCGTCTGCATCAATATCCTTTAATGCGCACCCGACACGGTCCCCTGCAAATGCGTAGTCAAAGTCATCGTCATGCTTCTGAACGGAACGGATCTGACAGGTTTTTGTGGTGGGTTCAACCCGCATCTTATCGTGTTTTTTAATCCAGCCGTCTGCAGTGCAGCCTAAAATGACTGTTCCAACCCCGCGGACATTGAAGTGGTGGTCAATCGGGACTGTTCCTGCTGCACCGTCTTTTGGTGCGGGGTCAGGCTGCGCCGCGGCCTTTGCGAGGAGGTCCGCGGAGAGTCCGATGAAGTCCTCTTCTGTTACCTTGTATGACTCAAGGACGGTTCCTTTGATGAGGGGGGCAATCTGTTCGGGCTGGATGTAGTTTTTGAGGATTATGTATCCGTTCTTTACTCCTGCGCAGTCGAGCATTAAAATCCATTCGGCAAGCATCGGGTTAATCTCCGATACAACGACGATTGCCTCATGTGCCATGGAGACAACATAGAAGAGCGGGGCAAGCCGGTCCGGGTACCTGGTCGGTTCGAGGAGGGTTACGGTGTCGTGTCCTTTTTTCAGGTTGTAGAATGTTATATCGGTACTTGTTCCTTTTTTGCCAAGGTCGCGGGCATATCCGTTCGGGGCAAGTACTGCAACTGTTAAGTTCGGCATATTCAGTATCTATATTTGATGTGCTGCCTCATTAATTGGTCGG